>NZ_WVRF01000013.1:0-141132 GCF_013110775.1 Ruegeria sp. HKCCD7296 | reverse complement strand
TCGCGATCTGGACAATTGGAGCGTACTTTCACTCAAACCGTCTGCTTTGTCCGCACAGCAGACATAGTCGTTTTACGACACAAAGTCTGGTTCCGTTCTTTAGCGGACATCCAGGAAAACTGCTCAAGACAGAGAGTATCTGGTCCCCATCGAGCCACCCCGCTGAAACATGGTCAGCTTTTGTTCTTCAAAACTTTCAATTTCTTATCATCTTTCTGTGACCGGATAGCTTACCCTGAACTGGTCGCGGAGCATGCGAAAGATGAACTTGGCCTTGTGACTTATAGTCAAAGGTTCATTCGAAATTCTAAGACTGTTCCACTTGCTGGAGCAAGTTGATCGCCAGGTGTTCAGCGTAGCTGCGCCAACACATCTTCCGCGGCCCTTAATCCTTCTAGGTGGGCTCCGCTGACCGAGCATTGTTGGTTAGGATGTGTAGCTTCACCGGCGAAGTGCACCCGCTCAGCATGAGACTGGCGTAAGACAGCGCGTTTGTTGTGGCCTCCCGGCTTGGCTCCAGCGTAAGAACCACGCACATAGGGTTCATTTCGCCAAGCGGTAGCGTGGCCTTTGATGAAGGCTTTTCTGACTGTTGTGCCGAAAAAGCCAACCAATGTTTCGAGCGCGTGCTCTATGGCGCTTTCAGGCCCCGCGTCCTGCAAAAGTCTGGAAAAGCTTCCAGAACTTTCAAAGCTGGTAAGGCCGGTGTTTGCGATGTTGCAAAGAAAACCGCCTCCGCGGGCTACCCCGTTGGCGTCGGGTTCTAAGTGGTACGTCAACCAAGTATCGGGTTGCACTGGCAAAGCTCCGGAGCGGAAAAGGAGGCCAGCGTGATTGTAGTCTCCCATAGTGATGAGCTCGAGCGCTGAGCGTCGGTCGGATTCTAGCGGGGGATCAAAGTGGATGATGTCTTCGGCTAGGACGCCGACGGAAACTGTAACAATTACGGTTCGAGCTTTGATCTTGCCAGTGGCCGTAGTTATCTGCACCCCTTCAGTGAGAGATTTTATTTCTGTGACCGGAGTGGCCAATTTAATTGGCAGCCCCTTTGCAGTGCATGCAATTAGGTGTCCGAAGCCTTCGCGACAAAACCAATCGTCTCCGCCCTCCCAGGCACTGATGTCTCGCAGAGATGTATCCGGCAAATCTCTGGCAATCGACAAGGCAAATGTCATCGCTGCCGTGAACGACCAATGCCCTTTGTTCTGCCAAATGTCTGCCAAGGACCGGTCTGTTGGAATTCCGGTACTTGCTTCAATTTCTGCATCGATGCGCGCCGCTTCAGTGATCGCGCTATGAAGCTCGTCGACTTCGTCCCACAGAACAGCGTCATCCTCCAAGCCATATGTCACCGCGTTGTCTGGGGCTGCATAGAGATCAAGGCCGAGTGCGAGACCTGGAGCTTTCAGAGCGTTTGCATGTTCGGTATGCATCCAGTGCGCACCCATGTCGAACGGGACGCCAAAGATTTCCGTGTCCGTGTGTGTGCGCCCCCCGACGCGGTTGGATGCCTCGATGCAGACTACTGAGAGTCCCGCGGATTTGAGAGCGTGAGTAGCTGCAATTCCTGCTGCTCCGGCGCCAACGACAACGACGTCAAAGTCGTGAACTTTCAATGCTTTCGCTCCAGAAATGAGATTGGCATGAGAGATGGTTTTCGGAGTGGGTTTGCGCTTTCCTTACATTTTGAGAATTTACAAGGATTTGAGTTATCCAAGGATTTTGTCGTTTGCGCGGAAGCAGTCATTGATTGGTTCTTGAGTTTAGATTGCAAACGAATTCTGGAATTGAAACGCCCTCGTATCTAGCCAGATCGAGCGGATCTTCCGTGTCAAGCTTGCTGCATCTTCGGTAGATTTCCAGCATCTCGGCAGAAAGCTCGCCGCTCTTAAAAAAATACATCGCGGCAGCATATCTTGTGGCGCCAGAGCCAGGTTTTCCGATGGCTGTTACCAGGAACTGCGTTTGAGCTTCTGCTTCCTCCACTTTGAATATACCTTTAGTCACGATTTCGGCTCAGCGGACATCGCATCATTCAACGCGGCAACTTCATCTTCTCCAGGCGCTGATTCAGAGTTGTAGATTGGCAGAATGTTCCTGAGATGGTCATGATGAGAGCGCACGCCGTACTCGAGATCAGAAAGATAGAAGCCTTCAAACGCCTCCGAAGCCATGGCTTCGTTGGACCATATCGTGAGCTGAATATCTTCTTCCACTGTCTCTCGATCAATCCGGGCGGCAAGGTAGCGTGCCGCTCTTTGTTGGCGGTCTTCGTTCGGGTTTCGGTATGTCGCGCTCCGTAGAATGGATTTATCCGTCGTGATCGGAAACTCTTGATAAAAGAGGGTCGTCTCAGGTGTGACGGCTATGACCGCATTTGGAAAAATGCCGTAGTAAAGCCAAGTTTTGTGCAAGTGTTCTGGCAGGTGAGGCTGTGGTTTAGTGAATTTCTTGTAGTTGCGAACGGCCCACCTCCGGCCCTTTGTCGGAGTGAATTTTCCGTCAGAACGTGAGATACCATCGACATATGGTTCGTCTGAATAGGTCGAGCCATACAGATCCTGAAGGGCAGGGTGCGCGAGCGGGACATGATACCCTTCGTTGTCGACATCTCTGATCGATTTCCAGTTTACAGGAGTCTCCTCGGTCCAGATTCCGTCCGTCGGGACATGTTCGGCCATTTTGTAGGCAGAGACTTCCTGTTCAATCGGGGCTAGCAGTTCGGCTACTGATGGCTGGGGTCCAGGTTTGAATCGGACGAAGACAAAACCCTGCCAGATTTCCATTTCAATCTCTTTCAGGCCAAACTCGTGCTTGTCTAGATCGGGGAACGACTCTGGACGGGCGGCGCCGCGTAGCGTTCCATCAAGATTGTAAACCCAGCCGTGAAATGGGCAGACTAGAGCGTTTGCACATTTTCCTTGCTCTTTCGAGACCAGCCGAGAACCGCGGTGACGACAAACGTTTAGAAACGCGCGGATGTCCGAGTTGCTGTCCTTCAAGATCAGGGCGCGCTCACCGCACATGTCAAAACATAGAAAATTACCGGGTTCCGGAACATCCGAAACATGGCACGCGATTTGCCAATGCGTTTTGAAAAGTTCGCTCTTCTCAAGTTCAAGAAGGGCATTGCTGTGATAGCACCAACCGGGCAACCCGCGACGGTCCCAATTGGTAGGAATTTCTGTGTTTCTTACTTCGTCGCGCATCGGAACAACCCGCATAGTTTTGGTTTGGTCAGTTTGGGTCTCAGATGGGGACAGTATCCAGGAGTGAAAATTTGGCCTTGCTGGATCCGCCACTCTTCGACTGAGTGTAGGTGTCGCTTAAATTGACTTGCTCGTCAACTTTTTCTGACTGAATGATCATTCAGAAATGTGCTGCTAGTCACGCCTGTGAGGTTTCCTTGGTCGATGGTTTTCGATTTACCTGCTCAAATCAGGTGCAAAACCAGTGATACGTAGAGATATGATCAAAATTCATTCAACCAAGCTTGACAGTGCAGATTTCAGCGGACTACCGTTTTGAATGACCAGTCAGATAAAAACATAGCGACTTGGGGGAATGGGGTGCTTGGTGATCGCGCCGGCAACGCAGGCGCGATCATTCGAGAAGACAGACTAGCAAACAAGGCAAGACAAATTCAGCCACCACTCAGGGAGAGGAAGCGAAGTTATGAACTCAATCAGGAAAATCGCCGGAATTACAGTTATAGCAGCAACTACTACTGCAGTTTCGGGATCGGCTTACGCGCAAGAGCGTGTGTTGAAGGTTACGAATTGGGGAGAATACATCGCTGAAGACACAATCGAGAACTTCGAAAAAGAATACGGTATCAAGGTGATCTATGATCCGTATGACTCTGCCGAAGCAATTGATGCCAAGCTACTCGCGGGAAACAGCGGATATGATGTGGTTAGTCATGCCGGCAGTGATACGGCTCGTCTGATTAAGGCGGGAATTGTTGCACCGTTGGATATGTCGAAGCTGGACAATATCAAGCACATCGACCCGGCAATCATGGAGCAGTTGTCAAGTGAATGGGATCCAGGCAACCAACACTTCATTCCTTATATGTGGGGAACGCACGGCGTCACATACAACGAAGAATTGGTGAAAGAGACGTATCCAGATGCCCCCATAGGCTCGATGGATATGGTTTTCGATCCTGTTCACATGAAAGAGCTGTCCAAGTGTGGAGTTTCATTCCTGGATTCCCCGGGCGACATCATTCCGATGGCTTTAGCGCATATGGGCCTGGATGCGAACTCCACAAACAAGGAAGACTATGAGAAGGTTGGGGAGATGTTGGCGGAAATCAGGCCATACATCAAAACCTTCGATAACTATGCTTATCAACGGATGCCTCAGAAAGAGTTCTGTGTCTCAACCACATGGGGCCCTGACGGTCTCCTTGCCATGTCTGGCGCAGCGGAAGCCGACACTGGTGTAGTGCTAGACTTCTTCCTGCCCGAAGGTGATCGTACAGCGCAGCTGTGGATTGATGGTTGGCTAATCCCGGAAGACGCCGCGAACAAAGAAGACGCTCATCTTTTCCTGAACTATATGATGCGCCCCGAGGTTGCGGCCAATGATAGTAACTTCACCTGGTATGCGACCGCCAACCTGACGGCCAAGCCCATGGTTGATGAGGCTGTAACCTCCAGCCCAGCCGCGTTCCCAACATCGGATCAGGTTGCCAAGATGTACACGACTGCCGTTCTTCCTCCCAAGGTCGAGCGCTTGCAGACACGTACCTGGACTGACTTTAAGGCCGGAAACTAAATCCACTCACACCGGCAAATGAAGTAGCGGACCAGACCGGTTCGCTACTGCATCCCCAGATCCCGACTGGCAGACTAAGAGGCCCAAATTGACTGTTTCCACGGCTGTCAGCCCAGAACCATGGCTCGATCAAAAAGAACAGGAACCTCTGGTCAAAATCAGAGGCGTAACCAAAAAATACGGTGCAGTGACTGCTGTCGATAACGTTGATCTGGATATCTACAAAGGAGAGTTATTCTGCCTTTTAGGCGGATCTGGATGTGGAAAGTCGACACTACTTCGAATGCTTGCTGGGTTTGAGGATTTGAACAGTGGTACAATCACTATCGACGGAGTCGATATGGCCGATGTGCCAGCTTACGAACGTCCGACCAATATGATGTTCCAAAGCTATGCGCTGTTTCCGCATATGACCGTCGAAAAAAACGTGGCTTTCGGGTTGGAGCAAGACCATGTCCCCAAGCTAGACATTGCGGACAGAGTTCACGACATCCTCAAGCTTGTTGAGTTGGAAGATTTCAAAAAGAGAAAACCTAAACAATTGTCCGGTGGGCAACGCCAGCGTGTTGCATTGGCGCGGGCCTTGGTCAAACGTCCCAAGTTGCTGCTCCTGGATGAACCTTTGGCTGCTCTGGACAAAAAACTGCGTAAGCAAACGCAGTTTGAGCTTGCCAACATTCAGGACAAGGTCGGCGTCACGTTCATCGTCGTGACTCACGATCAGGAAGAAGCAATGACCCTGTCTTCGCGAATGGCCGTTATGGACGCGGGTCGCTTCAAACAGATTGGAACTCCGACAGAGATCTACGAGTTTCCAGAATCCCGCTTTGTGGCTGACTTTATCGGATCAGCAAATATTTTTGAGGGCAGGGTGACCGAGGATGGGGTCGACCATGTTCGGGTCGAAACCGAGTTCTGCGAAGTTTATATTGATCACGGTCATTCTGTTAAGGCTGGCAGCAAGATTTGGGTTGCGCTGAGGCCCGAGAAAATTCGACTTGAGAAATCTGATACAATTGCTGAGGGCGCGAACCAGACAGCGGCCGTTATCGACGATGTTGGGTATTTGGGAGAGACATCGATCTACAAGGTAAGGCTTCCCAATGGCGAAATCTTCGACGTCACTCAGCCCAACCAGTCACGTCCGACGCATGCTGCGCAGCGATTAACCTGGGAAGACAAGGTAAATATCAGCTGGGATCCGTCTAGCGCCATGTTGCTCCACTCATGACGGATTTCACCGAGGATATGTTCGAACCGCCGCAGGTTGAACGACAACCCATGATCCGTTTAGTGATGCGGCGTATCCATAGCAGATGGCGTCAGATCGTCACCGTCATACCGTTCTTCTGGTTGCTTGTATTCTTTCTGGCACCGTTCTTCATTGTCGCCAAGATAAGCTTAGCTGAACTGGCGATTGCGAGCCCGCCATTCACAAGTTTAATTGAGTGGACAGGTGACGGGATCATGACAATCCGCCTGGTCTTCGACAATTTTGTCTACATCTGGGAAGACAGCCTGTACTTTGACACTTACGTAAATTCACTCAAGATTTCAGTAACGTGTACGTTCTTGTGCCTCTTGTTTGGCTACCCTATTGCCTATGCAATTGTACGATCGGGGCCGGTTGCGAAGCCGCTCTTGTTGTTTGCAATCATTCTTCCGTTTTGGACGTCTTTCTTGTTGCGGGTCTATTCGTGGATGGGCCTGCTTGCGGATCAAGGCACGATCAACAACCTTCTGATAGCGCTGGGGGTGATCGATGAGCCGATCCGCATGCTTTACACGGAATTCGCCGTCTATATCGGGATCGTCTACACCTATATGCCGTTCATGATCCTGCCGCTGTACGCGAATATGGAGAAGCTGGACAACAGCCTGAACGAGGCGGCCGCCGACCTTGGTTCCAAACCAACGAACACTTTCTTCAAAATCACATTGCCTCTGACGATGCCTGGAATTGTCGCTGGTTCACTGCTGGTCTTTATCCCTGCGACCGGCGAGTACGTTATCCCCGATCTGTTAGGTGGCGGCAACGTGCAGATGATTGGGCGGGTTCTCTACAATGAGTTCTCTAGAAACAGCGATTGGCCAGTGGCCGCCGCAGTTGCGATTGTTCTGCTGTTCATACTGGTGCTGCCAATCATGGTTTTCCAGCACTACCAAGGCAAAGCAGCGGAGGAGCAATAGATGTACGCCAAACGCTCCCGTTTCTTAACCATCATGCTGACCTTGGGACTGGCATTCTTTTACATCCCAATGATCCTGTTGGTTATTTACTCATTCAACTACTCCAAGCTGGTACCGGTTTGGGGTGGATGGTCGTTGCGCTGGTACAAAGAGCTTTTTCAATCTGCGGAAGTCTGGAGCGCTGTTTCACTCAGTCTTCAGATTGCCGTTGTCAACGCTACTTTTGCCACGGCGCTTGGCACCTTGGCAGGTCTGGCTATGGTGCGCTTTGGACGGTTCAAGGGGCGGACCTTGTTCGGTGGCATGTTGGTCGCGCCCTTGGTGATGCCCGAGGTGATAACCGGATTGTCCTTGCTGGTTTTCTTCATCTCGCTGAACCAGCTGATCGGATGGCCTGCTGAGCGCGGTTTTGCGACGATTACGATCGCGCATATTACCTTTTCCATGGCCTATGTGGCGGTAACAATTCAGGCACGCTTAACCGGTGTGGGGCAAACACTGGAAGAAGCCGCCGCCGATCTTGGCGCAAAACCGTTCAAAGTTCTGACGGCCATAACGATCCCACAGCTGACGCCGGCACTAATTTCGGGATGGTTGCTGGCCTTCACGCTGTCTCTCGATGACTTGGTCATAGCAAGTTTTGTTACCGGCCCAGGCGCAAATACCTTGCCAATTTTGATCTTTTCGCGCATTCGACTGGGCCTCAGGCCGGACATCAACGCGCTAGCAACCATCATGATTCTTGTGATCGCTATCTGTGTCGCTATCGCAGCAATAATTATGTTCCGGCAACAGAGAGCGGATTTGTTGGACAGGCAAATGGCTGAACGAGAGGAGAGTTAAATTGGAGACGCATGAGCTTCAGAAAAAACGACGCACCGAACCTCCCGAAGTTCGTCGCTTACAGTTGATCATGGCCGCCATAGACTCGATCTCGAAACGCGGGTTTTCTGACACGACGCTTAAACACGTGACAGAAACAGCCAATCTGTCCCATGGCGTGGTGAATTATCACTTCGACAGTAAGGAAGCTTTGTATGACGCCGCGCTGGGTTTCCTTGCACAAGAACACTATGAAAATTGGCTCAAATACTATGAGGCTGCGGAACCTACAGCCGCACATCGGCTGGCTGCGATTATTCGAGCGGACTTTGACAAGAGCATTTGTACCCACAAGCGGTTGGCCGTCTGGTTTGCCTTCTGGGGGCAAGCGAAGTATCGGCCTAATTACCTGAAGATTCATAATAAATATGACAACGAAAGATATGATAGAATTTTGCACCTATGTAGTGAATTGATTGCCGACGGTGGCTACGACGATCTTGATCCAGAAAAAACAGCTCGGGCCGTAGAGGCGATGTCAGACGGGGCCTGGCTAAGTTTGATGTTGTATCCAAAAGTGGCTGATCGTCGGGAATTCAGGGATGTTTGCATGCTTTCGCTGTCGCGGTTCTTCCCAAAACACTTTCCAGTCTGAGCGAAAGCATCGAACAATATGGCTTCAGCGCTTTATTTTGTGCATGCCGGGGTCATAGAGCGGCTTTAACGAGGCTGCCGCGTCGTATTTCTCGTCTGCGATTTCGATCTGCCAATGCCCAGTTGCGACTATGTCCGCGGTCAACGGTTCGTCAATCTCGGCGAAACCAATGCCGACGGCAGCGCCGAGCGTGTGCCCATATCCGCCAACTTGAATATATCCGACTTCATTGCCGTTTAGATAAATCATCTCATTGCCGTACATGAGAGGCTCTGGGTCTTTTAGCAGGAACTGCAACATCCGGTTGTTGGGCGTGCCTTTCGCCTTGATCGTGGCGAGTGCTTCCCTGCCGATGAAGCCACCGGGTTTGTCCAATTTGATGGCAAAACCAAGCCCGGCCTCAATTGGGTTGTCCGTGTTGTCCACGTCAATTCCGAAATCACGATAAGCCTTCTCTAGCCGTAGGGAGTTGAGAGTTTGCATTCCAGCATTGCGAACACCCAGATCTCGACCTGCTTCCATAATCAGATCGTAGGTCTGAATGGCCTGAGTGGCCGGTACGTGAAGTTCCCAGCCGAGTTCGCCAACAAACGTCACGCGATAGGCCATAACTACGGCGTACCCGATGTCGATTTCACGCGCCGTCATGAAGGGAAAACCTTCGTCCGACAAATCAGCTCCGGATATTCTGCTCAATAGTTCACGCGACTTTGGGCCGTGAACGTTGATTTGGCAGCGCCCTGCGGTGATGTCTGTTATAACAACGTTCTCGTTGTCCAGGACGTGCCGTCGCATGCGCATCTCGGTATGACCCGCCGAGTTTTCTCCCACGATGACCCAGTATTTCCGATCGGATAGCCGGGTAACCGTAAGGTCTGCCTCAAACCCACCCCGTTCATTTACCCAGGCCGTGTAGACGACGCGACCGGGTTCAACATCAACGTCATTGCAGGAAAGGCGAGAGAGGAGGGCGCAGGCATCCGGTCCTTCGACGCTGAAACACGCCATTGATGTCATGTCCATTACGATGACATCCTCGCGTGCTGCCCGGTGTTCTTCAGCGTGCCATTCAAACCAATTTTGGCGATGCCAACTGTATTTCTCGACTTTGGCCTCTTCGGGCGTCGGAGCAAACCAATCAGGTTGTTCCCAACCATTTCCTTCGCCGAAAAAGGCTCCGGCCGCTTTGAGACGGTCATAGAGCATTGAACGCTTAACGTTCCTGGCCGTTTTGTAGTTCTCATTGTGGTAGTGCTGACCAAAGAGCTTTCCCAGCAACTCAGGTGTTCTGTCGCGTCGAAAGGCCGGTGTCGCCATTTCACGGGAAAAGCGATTGACGTTGATGCCGGTAACATCGATGGGCGGCAAGCCGTCCACCATCCAATGGGCCAAAACCATTCCCGTACCCGCGCCATTCAGGATGCCAAGTGAGTTCATCCCACATGCAACCCAGAGATTGCGCAGTTCAGGCGTCGAGCCAACAAGCGGCGCAAGATCAGGCGTAAAGCTCTCAGGGCCGCAGAATAGTTTTTTGACACCGTAGTTCATGGTGTCAGGCACGCGCGAATAGGCTTTCTCCAGGTCGGGCCCAACACGTTCCCAATCTGGTTCAATCTCTCCGAATTGCCATTCATCCGGGATACCATCGAGCTTCCAAGCCGCAGCGCCGGGCTCAAAAAGCCCTAACATCATCCCGCCGACTTCTTCACGGTAATAAGTGTAGGTGGAAGGGTCTTCGAGAACGGGTAGATCGCGAGGTAGGCCCGGGATACTTTCCGTTATCAGGTAGTAGTGTTCAGCCGCCTGGAGCGGTAGATTTACACCGTGTTTTGCACCAAGTTGGCGAGACCACATGCCTCCGCAGATCACAACGTTTTCGGCTGTTATAGTATGACCGTTCGCAGTGCGGACCCCGGTCGCAGTGCCGTTCCTGGCTAAAATCTCTTCAACCCGCACGCCTTCAAAGAAACGTGCGCCTCTGTTTTTGGCTCCCTTGGTCAGAGACATTGTCACGTCCACCGGGTTGGCCCGACCGTCCTCCGGAATGAGGAACGCTCCAACGACGTCTGAGAGGTCCCCTATAGGGAACATATCCTGCGCTTCTTTTACTGAGACTTCGTGGTTGTTTATCCCAAAACGCCGCATGAAGGCTGCGACGCGACGCATCTCATGCAGGCGTTCTTCATTGGTTGCAATCTGCAGATATCCAACGTCGCGGAAACCTGTGGATATACCGGTTTCCTTCTCTAGTTTCGCATAAAGGTCTCGACCGTGCGTGTAGATAGCGCACTCAGCTTCGGATTTGAGAAGGCCGGCTACTATCAGGCCGGCGGCATGCCAAGTGGTCCCTGATGTCAGTTGTCCCTGTTCCAGAACGACAACATCGGTATGGCCAAGCTTAGTCAAGTGATAGGCCGTGTTCGCGCCGATCGACCCCCCACCAATAATCACGGTTTGGGCATGCGTCGGTAGGGTGTCAGCCATTGCGAGAAAATCCTTTTAGGCGTTCTTTTCTCCGAATACCAGCCAAATCACTTGCTGTCTACTGACTGAATGATCATTCAATTATGGCTGAATCTATGACCTGCGATTTCGCGATAAAGCTTGTCTGAGATGAGATAAAAGGTTTCACTGCAGTGACTGACTGACAATCAGATGCGGGGGAATCCTATGTCAGACGAGATCCTATATGACCAACAGGCAATCAGCTTTCTGGAAGAGCTCTGGGGAGAGGGGTTTCTTTCACCGGGAGGCCCTGAAGAAGTTGCGCGTGTTGTTAAAGGGATTGATCTGAAAGATAAGCATATCCTTGATATCGGATGCGGATCTGGGGCCATTGCAGTGTTGATGGCACGGGAGTTCGGCGCCGCTAGAGTTACGGGGATTGATGTAGAGGCCCCAGTTTGCGCGGCTGCGAGAGAGCGAGCTAAGCAGGCAGGCTTGGAGGAGAAGGTCGAAATCATACGGGTCACTCCAGGTCCAATGCCATTCGAAGATGGTGCTTTTGACGTAGTGTTTTCGAAAGACTCGATAATCCATATCCCCGACAAAGTAACGATGGCTGCGGAAGCTTTTCGTGTGCTCAAACCAGGCGGTCATTTCGCTGCTTCTGACTGGCTGACCAATCATGATGGTGAGATGTCACCAGAAATGGCGCACTACGTAAAGATGGAAGCCTTAGAGTTTCAGATGGCGTCGCCCTCTAAGTACCGCGCTGCGATGGAGCTGGCTGGCTTTGAGGACGTAGAGTTAGTCAACCGCAACCCTTGGTATGCTCAGGTATCAGCTGCTGAGCTTGAGGAATTGACCGGGCCAAACCGAGCCGACTGGGAAGCTCGGCATGGTGCGGAGTTTATCGAACATCAGATCGAGATCTGGGACGCTATGCAGCCAGTGTTGAAAACCGGAGAGCATTGCCCGCATCACATCCGTGGTCGGAAACCTGCCTGATCTGACTGGAACTTTGAATGGGCGCGATGACCGTTATGCGTCGTAGTCCTTGCTGACCTGCGCCATACCAGCTTCCATGATGTCGAACATTTCATCTATCTGCGACGGAGTTATGATCAGAGGGGGCGAGAACACGGCCATGTTTCCAAATGGTCGCAACAGGAGTCCCATCTCCTCGCACGCATCGTCCAGTTTCTGTCCAAACTTCACATGCGCTTCATAACTCTCGACGTTCAATTCAGGGCGACATTCTATGCACCCGAGGAGCCCGTCACCGCGCACATCCCCAACTATCGGAAACTTTTCCTTTATTTGATTTAGGCGGTCCTGGAAATGCGGTGTGACGCGTTGAACGTGTCCTAGGATGTCCTCGCGCTCCATGATTTCAATATTTTTAATGGCAGCCGCGCAGCTCACAGGGTGCCCGGAGTATGTGTAGCCGTTGTAGAAAACATCCTCTCCCGGTGCGTCTGAAATGCGTTTCACTACTGCGTCCGAGATTACGCAGGCACCTAGCGGCAGATAGCCCGAGGTTAAACCTTTTGCGCAGGTGATAATGTCAGGGACGATGCCAAAGACCTCTTCTGAGGCGAACCAATGGCCCAGCCTGCCAAAGCCGGTTACGACTTCATCCGAAATGTACAGAATGTCGTTTGCCCGGCAAATTTCGAGCGTGCGCTTGTGATAACCCGGAGGTGGAACGATCACGCCACCGGAACATAGGATCGGTTCCGCGATAAAGGCGGCAATACGGTTGGCGCCGACGTCAGCAATCAGGTTCTCAAGGTCCGCAACTTTGGCGTCGCACCAGGCATCAACACTCATGCCCTCTGGCCGGTGGTAGGGATTCACGTCGGGCAGAAAACGCACCAGATCCTGAGCTTTCTCAAAGCTCGTTTCGAAACGTTCTTTTCCAGTGACAGTCGCGGCGAGAAAGGTTGAGCCGTGGTAGCCTTTTTCCCGGCCGATCACGATCCTCTTCTCCGGTCGGCCAAGCCGTTTGTTCATGAAAAGTGCGGTCCGCAGTGCGGTGTCAACGGCCGTAGACCCACCGGTCGTGAAGTGCACCGTGTTCAGATCGCCTGGTGTACGTTCGGCGATCATTCGCGCCAAAACTGCCGCGGGTTCGGTCGTAAACGACCACGGCGACGCGTAGGGCATCTTCACAACCTGTTGGGAAATGGTATCAGCCATCTCTTGACGCCCATATCCGATCTGTGTGCACCACATTCCGCCAGGGCCATCGATATATCGCTTCCCGGCAGCATCCCAAAGGTAGATACCATCCGCTGTATTTACCCGCATGTACTCGTCAGACCCAAAGCCGTTGGTTCCGGCCCAAGGATGTAGGTGATGGTCGCGATCCCAAGCGACAAGGTCGCCGTCGGTTGGTGTATTACCCAGGGTGTTCACGTCTGCTTCTCCTTTAGGTGCGGGCCGGTGGCGTAGCTCGTGCGCGGGGCGGTGCGAAAAAGGCTTTGGTGACAGGAGTGAGGCGCGCCATCCTGGTGCGCCATTTGCCTTCTTGCAGAGTGTAAATCTCGGCCTTTAAGCCAGATGACCGGCCAGCATCCGGCATACGGACATGGGCCAACGCAATGCTGCGCTTGGCGGTCGGCGACCATATCCCGGATGTTATGTGCCCAACTTCTTTTTTGCGTCGATTGTAGATCAACGACCCTTCCGAGGGTTTGAATCCTTCGACATCGAAACGTAGGAGGAGGCTTCTTGGATTCTCTCGCTTGGACAGCAGCTCTCGCCGGCCATTGAAATGTCCTTTGTTGAAATCGACTAGCCGACCCAGACCAAGTTCGAAGGGTGTTTGGCCTCGGTGCAACCGTTCGGTCGCATGAACCGGTTGAAAATCCACACCTGCGGTCAGAAAACCGGCTTCGATGCGGGCCAAGTTTACAGCTTCGTATCCAATGGCGCGCAGTCCCTGATGTGTGCCGCCTTTCCAAATTCTGTCCCAAAGCGCTTCTGCCTTGTCCCAGTCGCACCAGAGCTCGTAACCTAAGTCACCAGTAAAACCCGTCCGCGAGATCATGAGACTGTGTTCAATTTGAGCGAGATCGAATGGCTTCAGCTTGCTGACATCTAAACCAGCGGCTTCCAAAACTGCATAAGAGGTCGGCCCTTGCAGCGAAAGTCCAGCAACACTGTGAGTTTCGTCGACGACCGAAACGTCAAAACCCCATGCAGCGTCGAGTAGCCATGTCAGCATTTGTTCCTGACAACAAAGGCGCCAATCGTTGTCGCCAAGATGGAAAAGAGTCCCGTCATCGATGATCATACCCTCTTCATCACACCAGACCGCGTACCCCACGCGACCAACGCTGATTTTTCGGACGTCCCGTGTCACGAGGCGATTGAGCATCGCGGTCGTGTCCGGCCCGGTCAATCGGTACTTGTGCATTGGTGAGATATCAAACAAAGAGGCCTGATTTCGCAGCGCGAAGTACTCGAACTCGACACTGTCCAGCACACCCGGGCCAGCATAACCGGCCCAATCGTACCAATTTTGTGCGCGATTTTGCTCTTCGAGTTTTTTGTGAAATGGCCCGGGTATCAAACCGAGTTTTGGATCGGTAAAGATGCTCATGGCAGAGCCTCCAGCGCCGCCAGGGCCGCATTGCGACCAGCGAGGCCCATGACGTCGCCACCGGGATGCGTTGCTGCACCGCATTGGAACAGCCCTTTCGGCCCCATGGAGTATCTGGACATCCCGTTCGTGGGCCGAAGTGTCAGGAGCTGGTCCAAAGACATTTCTGCATGGTGCCAGTGCCCGCCGGGCGCTCCGGTTGCGCTTTCGATTTTATCCGGTGTTATGACCTGCTTACCTGCAATTTGATCACCCAAGCCGGGCAGGGCGCGGCTAAGAGTTTCGACTGCAATTTCCGCAAGCTGTTCCTTTGCAGTCTCAGTCCAGCCGCCTTCAAGGTCAGATGGCGCATATTGCACTATGGTTGACAGCCAGCTTGCCCCGTCGGCTGTCTGCATTTTGAAAGCTTCAATCACAGGTGCTTTGGACATTTGACCATACTTAGCCGGATTGAACGCAGCTTCGACGTATTCCACAGAAGGAGCATAGATCAGACGTTCGTGTGCCAATTCGTCACTCAGGCTGGGCAGGGCGGAGCTATCCTTGAGCCGTAGATTGACCTTAGCCGTTGTTCCACGCGCCCGTATATTTCGCACTCGCCGCATCGTTTCGATGTCAAAGGCAGAGGGACCGGTCATTCGGCTTGTTAGTTTCGGGGCAAGGCTGCTGAGCACATTAGGCGCGGCAATGGTTCGTCCATCGGTGGTTTCCACTCCGGAGACTGCATCGTTGTCCAACAGAATGCGGGATACTTCAGTGTCCGGCATCAGCAGGCAACCTGCCTTTTGCGCAGCTTCCACCATCAAATCGGTTAACGCGCACATCCCGCCTGCTGGTTGAGTGATGGTCCCTCCGTGACCCAAACGATAGATCAGATTGAACACAGTGCCCGGAGATCTTGGACCAGTGGCTGTCCCCCAGATTGCATCAGCAGCAAGCATTCCAGCCACCGGTCCTTCCGACAGGTCATCTAGGATAATGTCGTGGACATTAGATAAGACGACCTGCAGGAAACGCCGCATTTCAGATTTGCCCAGCTTTTTCAGGTCTATGCCCAGTTTCGCCAGGCGCAAGAACTCGTTGAGCGCACCCCGGGAAAGGATGGCCTTTTGCCCCCCAGGAGGTGGAGCCTCGGCGAGTTGGCGCAAAAGGTCTCCATATGTAATCAGCTGGCGTGTCAGATCAGACCAGGCATCTGATTCCCGGTGTTTTGTCCCGTCGCTCCAATACACGCCGTCGTTCTTGAAGACGATGTGCCGCCCATCCTCAGACAGAGAGACCGTGGAGACGGGTTTGCTGGACAGGACAGGGTGTTGAATACCTATGCCGATGTCACCCAATGCCCGCGGGCTCAGGTTGTATAGCGAATGTGCAAGGGTCGGACCGCCGTCCACAGAATAAGACGCCATGCCGCCGAACCTGTCGGATTTCTCAATGATACAGACATTCTTGCCGCGTCGACCAAGGAGTGTTCCGGCAATCAGGCCGTTTACACCGCCGCCAACGACAATCGCATCAAATTGGCTCATGCGGCATACCCCTTCATTCGGCCATGCCGTGTTTCTTTTCTGAGAATAGCGCGGGCAGCGTTTGCACCTGGGGCCCCCATAACCCCTCCGCCGGGATGGGCGGACGACCCGCACAAATAAAGCCCCTTGATAGGTAAATTGTACTGCGACCAACCCGGGACGGGCCGATTGAAGAAAAGCTGATCAAAAGTCAGTTCGCCTTGGAAAATGTTGCCCTCTGTCAGACCGACCTCGCGCTCAATTTCTAATGGTGAGCGAACTTCCATATGAACAACGCGCTCGCGAATGTCGGGACACGCCACAGACATCTGGTCGAGTACAGTTTCTGCCATCGCGTTGCGCTGCTTTTCGTCCCAATTCTCGGCCGATTTAACGCCGTCGACTTCTAGGTCATAAGGCGCATATTGGACGAAAACCGTCATCATGTGGGCACCTGTCGGCGCCATAGTCGGATCAATCTGGCTAGGGATGAGCATGTCAATATAAGGCTTTTCCGACCAGCGCCCGACTTTCCAATCATCGTAGGCCTTTTCAAGTTCAAGGAGGCTCTGCGACACATGCAAATCACCCCTGAGGAAGCTGGTGTGCTCGGGTGCTGCAGGGAAATTTGGAAAGCGATCAAGTGCGATGTTGAGTTTCGCCGAAGATCCGCGAATTTTGAAGTTCCGCACCGCCTTGGTGAAGTCATCCGGCAACTCGGCCGCGTCAATATGGTGCAGAACAGTGCGTTTGATATCCATATTGGAGGCAACGACAGGGGCATAAAAAACCTTGCCGTCCTCGAGAGCTACACCTTCAACGCGTCCATCTTTGCTGAGGATTTTCTCAACCCCTGAACCTGTGTGAATCGTACCCCCGTGCTCTTTGAATGAGGCAGCAATCGCATTCGAAATCGCGCCCATCCCACCGCGCGCGAAACCCCAGGCACCGATGCCGCCATCAATGTCACCCATGTAGTGGTGCAGCAGAACGTAGGCTGTTCCGGGCGAATACACCCCGAGGCCGGTTCCGATAATACCTGAGCCTGCCAAATGGGCCTTAATCAGGTCGTTTTCGAAATGTTCATCCAAGAAGTCACCAATGGACATTGTCCAGAACTTCAGCGTTTCACCAAGCTCCCGACTGCCCAGACCATGTGCTTTTTTTACGAGGTATGCCAGTTCGCCGAGATCGCGCGGATGGAGAGAAGCGGGGTCCGGTGCGTCCCGAAGTAGAAAGGGACGGATAAAACGGCATTGCCGCATAATGGCTTGCGAATAGCGGCGATAGGCGTCGGCATCTTTTTCAGAATGACGTGCCATCTCACGCTTCAGTGCGTTGTGATCGGAATAGTAGGCGAAGTAATCCCCATCGCGTGTGAAGCTCGCGCCGCCTTCATACGGAATAACCTGAAGTCCGTATTTCGGAAGCTCGAGGTCCCTGGCAATCTCGCGCCGCAGAAGAGAGCAAACGTACGAGCAGTTGGAGTATGTCCAACCCTCGTGTAGCGACCGGCTGACTGCCGCGCCACCAATCCAGTCGTTCTTTTCGACCACCAAAACACGCATGCCAGCGCGCGCCAAATAGGCTGCGGCGGTTAATCCGTTGTGACCAGCGCCAGCCACAATCACATCGTATCTGTTATCAACTGTCAAATTGCTCCATCCCTTTCTCTTCCGTTTACAGATCGGGTGCGCGTTCGTAAAGTTTATTTGAGCGATCAAATAAACTTCAAGCTATTGACGCATCTTTTTTGCGCGCTGTAGATGGCTGCATTCGTAGGAGGAGCGGCAATTGGTCGAAGTTGAGCGGAAACGTCCTCGCAAAGAGCGGAAGGAGAACGCAGATCGTCGTCGCCGGCAGCTGCTGGACGCGGCTTGCCGCTCTATATTGACGCACGGGTTGGCAAAAACGACGCTTGCAACGGTGGCGTCTGAGGCTGAGCTTTCTCAGGGTGTCGCGGCGTTTTACTTCAAGTCAAAACTAGGTCTTCTGACAGAAACATTGCGCGACCTTTACCAGCGTTACGAAAAGCACTGGACAGCTTCTTTAGAGCGAGCAGGGGACAAGCCCGCCGAAAAGATAAGGGCTTTGATAAAAGCTGACTTCCACCCGGATGCCTGTGGTCCCGATGTCTTGCCCCTTTGGTATGCATTTTGGGGCGAGCTTCGATTTCAGCTGCAGTATGACGAAGTTGCCGAGCATTTTGAGACACGTCGAAGAGAGACTTTGAGATTGATCTGGAATGAACTGCTCTCAGCAGACGACGCTATATCAGCAGATCAAATGGCTGAATGGATGGAGACATTAACGGATGGCTATTGGCAACGATTGCATCTAGCTCCGGAAGGCCTGAGCCGAAAGCAGGCGGAGCAAGCTGCCTGGGGATGCCTTGTTCGTTTGGTTCCAGAATTACTTGGAGATACGGCTTAGTCAATTTCGACTGAAAGGCCCCACAATATGACGCGAGTTCGGATATCGCAGCGGCCTCGGCCATCCTGGGGCGCCATCTTAAAAGAGGCGCGTTACCTTGCGCGGCTTGCCTTTCCGATAGTCATTTCTCTTGCTGCTGCTGCTTTGATTGGCGTCGTTGACACAGTGATGGTGGCCCCGTTGGGCACACTTCCTCTGGCGGCGGTCTCAATTACGGCCTCGGTGCTGATCATTTTCTATTCAGCGCTCTACGGCTTTGTGTCCGCAATTGGTGTGCGTATGGCCGAAGCTTTTGGGAAAACAAGTGACCAAGGGTTGGCAGCAGCAACAAACGCCGGGGTTTTTGTTTCCCTAGTCGTGGGGTCAGTTGGCGCTGTTGCAATGATCTGCCTTAAGCCTGCTCTTTCTTGGATTGGGCAGCCGCCTGAAGTGGTCAGTCTAATTGGCGGGTATTGGATTGCGATGAGCCTTCTTTTGGTGCCCTTCACGGTTTTCTACACGCTTAAGGCTCTCTTTGACGCCATGAACCGTCCGTGGATTGGGGTTGGTCTTGCGTTTCTTGCGGTCGGTTTCAACATCCCTTCAAACTATGTTTTGATCCACGGAGTTGGTGGCTGGCCAGGTCTGGGTCTTGTTGGCGCCGGGATTGCAAGTCTGTTGTCTCAGATAGTGCCGTTGATCATGGCGCTCGTGATCATACGAGTATGGAAAAGAAAGAGAGGCCTTCTGAGGGCCGCGAGTTTCGACAGATCCGAGGTCAAAGCGCAGCTCAAAGAAGGATTCATTATCTCCGTTGGTTATCTGGGGGAGGGGGCCGCTTACGCAGTTGCCGGCCTTATGCTTGGTTGGTTCAGCGCCGCTGCGCTCGCCGCGCATCAAATCGTTTCTGCGGTCAGCGACGTAGTTTACATGGTGCCCTTGGGCGTTTCGATTGCAATTTCGATACGTGTAGCTCAGGCCATTGGCGCCAATGAAAAAGAAAGGCTGAAGCCGATAGTATTGGCATCGCTGTTGGTCATCGTTAGTTGGATGGCCGTTGTCGTTACTGGTATTTTGATTGGCCGCGCTCCTTTGGCCAATAGCCTCTCAGATGATCCAAAAGTTGTTTCTCTCGCGATATCGATGTTCCTTGTGATTGCTGCAATGCAGATCGCAGATGGCGTGCAGGGGACAATGCTGGGCGCTTTTCGGGGCATGATGGACAATCACGTTCCTGTTGCGATTACCCTGATTGCATATTGGCTCTTTGCATTGCCGCTTGGATATGCGCTGGGCTTTTGGCTTGGGTTCGGTCCCAACGGAGTTTGGATCGGATACGGCTCAGGTCTCTCTTTGGCGGCTATCGCGTTGACCTATCGCTTCTTCTCCCAAAACCGCTAAGCGGCGCTGTTTGCTGGCCTTCTAAAGGCCCAACTTGTCTAAGAGTTTCAGGCGCAGGATTTCCGCTTCGACCAGAGTCTCTTTCGCAAAGGAGAAAGGCAGTGGTCTGAGGGGGGTGACCGGAAATTCCAACTCGTCTGATTTGGTTCCACTCGCCCATTTAGCGAGGACGCGCCCCATTGTAGTAGCTATAGCAACGCCGCGCCCATTATATCCCAAACCTGTCATAATCCCCGGTGTGAGCTCATGCAGATGTGGATAGTGATCTCTCGTCAATGCAACAAAGCCGCCCCACTCGTATTCCCACTGAACTCCAGATAACTGGGGGAAAAGTTCAACAGAAATGCGTTTCAACCGCTCAATTTGTTCGAGAGTGGAATTGTCGTTGTATGTGCCGCGTCCTCCCATCAGAAAGCGACCTTCCGCGTCTTGCCTGAAGTACAGAAGCAGGCGTCGTGCGTCCGACAAAGCGTTGCCTTCTGGCAGAATTGACTGGCGGACATTGTCGGACAGGGGCGCCGTAGCGACTTGGACCGAGCGAACGGGCAAAACGGATTTAGCCAAGCGCGGATGCAGATCTCCAGAATAGGCGTTCGTACAGATCAGCACTTTTTCTGAGATAACCGCTCCTTTGGGAGTTTCAATCCGAAAGCGACCGGCCTCTGACAAAATCTGCTTGGCAGGCGTTCCACCGAAAATTTGCACGCCATTGCGGCGACCTGCTTCGGCCAGCCCAAGTGCATAGTTTAACGGGTGCAAAACACCGCCGCGGCGATCCAGAACGCCGCCAAGGTAAGCTTCAGTCCCGGTCAGTCGCTGCATTTCGCTTTGATCAAGCGATACCATACCCCCGCCGTGGTTGTCCCAATCCTCGGCTAGTTTGTGTAGTTCACTGAGTGTTTTTTTACTATGCGCCGCGCGCAGCCAGCCAGGACGATTTGCGTCGCACTCAATCCCGTGCCGAGTTATTAAGTCAAACACAAGATCGGCGGCGTCACCGGCCATTCGGATCATTCTGGTTCCCCAGATGTCACCAAATTTGGTTTTGATGCCCGTCGGCCCGTCCTTTAGGCCTACATTGATTTGACCGCCATTACGTCCAGAAGCTCCCCAGCCCGGATGATGCGCATCGATGACAACAGCTTTGACGCCTTTCTCGGCCAGGTGAAGTGCTGCCGAAAGCCCGGTAAACCCGGCGCCAATCACGGTCACGTCAGAGTGCTGTTCGCCAACCAATTGTGGACATTCTGACGAATAGCCTGCTGTTGCTGACCACAGGCTATTTGCAATGACTGGGTTTTCGTTTCGGATCATCTAGTGGCCTCGCGCTTGCCTTGTGGGGGGAACTACGTAGGTTTGGCTCGTGATACTTGCCGGATAGTATGTGACGAATGCCCAGACTTTTGAACCAATTCGAATTGAAACCAACCGTCGAGCTCGATGCATTCGAGCAGGCGTGGAACGCGTTTGTCGAACACTTGATCAAGACGGACCTTGCCGCCGAGGGTGCGCCTTTGTGCAGGCGCATCCCCGCAAGTGGTTACGATACCGACGAGCTGCGCAACCATACGCTTATGGCTGTTGTAGAGTTCAGGGATCAATCGCAGGCAGACGCGGCTTGGGCCGCCATTGAAGGCCGCGTTGAGCCTTTGGGGGCTTTGCATCGTAGAGTTATTTCTTTGGTGCACGATCCGGTTTTCACTTTTTGGTCGGAACTCTAGATCTGCGATTGCGTACGTCCGGATGTTTTCACATCATTTTCTCTTTTCCATTGAATGATCGTTCAATCAATGGCATCTATCGCTTAGATGTCAATCGTCCACACGCTGAGTGAGAACGGCTGTTGGGGGCAGGCAAGACAAAAGAAGTGCTTAGTAGATGGGATGCATTTTGGTGAGACAATCGCCAATCGAAAAAACAAACCCTGAGGGACGGCGTCGTACCGAGTCCAAGGAGGTAAGGAGACAACAACTCATCGATGCGACAATCGACTCGATTGCCGAAAACGGGATTGGTGGAACGACCATGTCCACAGTGACCGAGATTGCAGGTTTGTCATTGGGCATCGTCAACTTCCACTTCAAAAGTAAGCAGAACTTGCTGGAAGAAACGTTGCTGTTTCTAGCAAAGGAACACCACGAACAGTGGTTGGAAGCCTTTGACAATGCAGGATTGTCAGCGCCTGAAAAATTGTTGGCGATCGTCGATGCGCACTTTTACCCTCAGATTTGCACGCCAAAAAAGCTAGCTGTTTGGTTTGCGTTTTTTGGAGAGGCAGGACGGCGCGAAGTCTATCGCAGTCTGATCAATGACATCGATCAGGAGCGGTACGACGTAGCACTGAGACTGTGTTCAGAGATTGCTGAAGACGGTGGATACAAGGACATACCGCCAAGGCAAGTCGTCAATATTCTGGAATCTCTGTACGACGGAATCTGGTTGGAGCTTTTGACCTATCCCGAGAACTTTCAACGTTCGGTTGCCCGGGATCACATTGCCGCCTTTCTTGCCAAGGTCTACCCAGATCACTTTCGAATGCCCGCGTTCAAAAACGGTGGTTGAAACAGAGCGGCTTTCAAACCGGACACTCCAGACAAGATCAGCCAGCGCATGGCGCAGCCAACCAAGGATCAAAAAATGGATAGGGACCCTCGCTACGATATCCTTTTCGAACCGGTTCAAATCGGGCCAGTTACTGCGCCAAATCGGTTCTATCAGGTGCCGCACTGTACAGGTATGGGTTGGCAATATCCGCGTACTCTTGCTGCAATGCGAAAAGTGAAGGCGCAAGGGGGGTGGGGCGTCATATGCACAGAGTATAACTCGATCCACCCGTCGTCTGATGACCTACCGCATCCTTATGCTTCGCTTTGGGATGAAAGTGATGTTCGGGCGCACACCCTTATGACCGATGCCGTACACGAATACGGTAGCCTGGCAGGTGCTGAGCTTTGGTACGGAGGCGCCAACTCGAACAACTTGTTTTCCCGGTTGCCGAGCATGGACGTCGACAGCCGTCCCAATACGAAAGGGCACCCTTTTCAGACCCGTGCAATGGACAAGCAGGACATCCGGGATCTACGCCGCTGGCATCGAAAGGCCGCATTGAGGGCACGGGACGCTGGATTTGACGTTGTCTATGTCTATGCAACGCACGGATACCTGATCTCGAATTTTTTGCATCCGCGCGTGAATACGCGCGGTGACGAATATGGTGGCAACTTAGAAAATAGGGTGCGTCTCACCCGAGAATTGATTCAGGAAACCAAGGACGCCGTTGGCGACCGGTGCGCCGTGGCCGTTCGGTTCTCGGCTGACGAAGAGATCGGCGAGGATGGCCAGCCAATCTATGGTGAGCGACGAGAGATGTTTGAGATGCTCTCCGATCTTCCGGATTTGTGGGATATCAACATCGCAGATTACTCGGTTGAGATGGGTGTCTCCCGTTTTACTAAAGAAGCTGCTCTTGAACCCTATATGCATTGGGTCAAGTCCGTGACGGATAAGCCCGTCGTGACCGTTGGTCGCTTCACGTCACCTGATACCATGGTCTCGCAAGTCAGGCGGGGGATTACGGATTTCATTGGGGCTGCACGCCCCTCAATCGCTGATCCTTACCTTCCAAAGAAGATCGAAGAAGGACGCTTGTCCGCGATCCGCGAGTGTATCGGATGCAATGTTTGTTACGCCAGTGACTCGATAGGGGTACCTATTCGATGCACTCAGAACCCAACAATGGGAGAGGAGTGGCGCAAAGGCTGGCACCCTGAAATCATTCGTAAGAAATCCTCAGATGCGCGCGTCTTGATTGTCGGGGCAGGCGCTGCCGGACTGGAAGCGGCACGGGCACTTGGCGTGCGTGGGTATGATGTCCAATTGGCGGAAGCTACTCGTGAGTTGGGTGGCAGGGTCTCGCGCGAAGCGGCTCTGCCTGGAATGAGCGAGTACATTCGCGTCAAAGATTATCGCGAGCAGCAATTGATGGAGATGCCCAACGTTGAAATCTACCGTGAAAGCCCGCTGACAGTTGACGATATCTTGGCCGTCGATGCTGACCACGTTGCGATCGCAACCGGCGCGACTTGGCGAAAAGAGCATTTTGACGAAGAACGTTTCGCCCCGGTCGCAAAAGGGTCAGCCTTAGGTCGGGTCTTTACTCCCGATGACATCATGGATGGGAATCTTCCCATTGGACCAACGCTCGTTTTTGATGGTGATGGCTACTACATGGCCAGTGTTGTTGCTGAAAAAATCAGAACGCAGGGACATGCCGTCACGCTGGTCACACCGTTTGACAGTGTTTCTGACTGGGCAAGAAATACGTCCGAACGTTGGCGCATCAGAAGGCATTTGCTTCGCTTAGGGGTCGAGGTCCTGCCGTCAAAGTCGCTTAAGCAATTTGATGGCGAAATCGCAGAGTTGGAGTGCGCCTATGGCGGTCCAAATGTGAATGTTCCGGTTGCCAACATAGTGATGGTTACTGCTCGGAAGCCAAATGATGGTCTCTACAGGGGATTACTGGGGCGGGCGAGTTCCGAGGATTTGCCGTTCAGCCTTCGTCGCATAGGAGATTGCGACGCTCCGGCGATAATTGCGGCGGCGGTTTATTCAGGCCATCGATACGCGCAGGAATTGGACGAAGCAGTGGATGAGGACATTCCACTTAGACATGATCGTCTGGATGTCCGGCAGCAGCCGATTTGACTGCGCTGGACGATCTCGGTTGTACGCACTCAAGGGAACGCAGGAGAAATCACCCATGCCGGAAGGCTTAATCATCCGTCCGCTTGAATTGAAAGACAACGAAGAGTGGCGGCGCTTATGGACGGCATACTTGGATTTCTACGAGACCTCTGTCTCAGAAGAAGTCTACGAGGTTTCGTTCAACAGATTGTTGTCAACAGATGCAGGTGAATACAATTGCCTCATCGCTGAGTTAGAAGGGAAACCGGTTGGACTAGCGCACTACCTTTACCATAGGTTCATGTGGTCGGTGGAGGATACCTGTTATTTGATGGATCTCTTCGCTGATCAGCAGGTTAGAGGAAAAGGTGTTGGTCGAGCTCTAATCGAAACTGTCTTCCAGATCGCCAAGCAGGACGGTGTTCCGACCACCTACTGGACAACTCAAGAATTTAATTATCCCGGTCGAGTTCTGTACGACAAAGTCGCTAAGAGAACGCCATTTATAGTTTATGAAAAAGATGAATAATTGGTAGCGACTTGCCAGAAAAACTCGTCTTAGCGCTGGTCTTGTCAGAAGAACTTGTCTTGAGGCAGGCAGGACGGTTGCGTAGCTTTTGCCCATGACCAAACCTGCCTCTTTCAAGTACTTCAAAACCAGTCCCGAGGTCATCCGCCTTGCGGTGATGCTGTACATCCGTTTCCCGCTCTCGCTTCGAAATGTCGAAGATCTGTTGCACGAGCGAGGCATCGACGTGAGCCACGAAACCGTCCGATATTGGTGGAACAGGTTTGGTCCAATGTTTGCAGCTGAGATCCGACGGAAGCGTGTGCAGCAGCTGCGCGCGTTCTCGAAATGGAAGTGGCACGTGGACGAGGTTTTCGTAAAGGTGAATGGCAAGCGACATTATCTGTGGCGTGCAGTAGATCACGAAGGTGAAGTGCTGGAAGCAGTTGTCACCAAGCGCCGAAACAAGGCTGCAGCACTAAAATTCCTCAGGAAATTGATGAAACGGCACGGTTGCGCCAAGGAGGTCGTCACAGATCGCTTCGCTTCCTACAAGGCTGCGCTCAGAGAAATAGGCGCACTCGATAAACAACAGACGGGCAGGTGGCTCAACAACCGCGCCGAGAATTCACACCTGCCGTTTCGACGACGCGAACGCGCGATGCAGCGTTTCAGGCGCATGCGAAGTCTACAGAAATTCGCCTCCGTCCATTCCTCCGTCTACAATCACTTCAACCAGGAAAGATCGCTAGCCAGTCGAGACACCTTCAAGCTGACCCGCGCCGCCGCTCTTAGCGAGTGGCGTCAGCTTTGTTCCGGATAGGTTCGCGGTTTCCGCGGCAAACTGAGACTGGTTCGAATTCGTCTGACAGCACCCAGAACAGGTGCCTTTCGCAGCCTTCGCGCATGATTGAGCAATCGCTATTCAAGTAATTCAAAACCAGTCCAGAGCTTTTAAGGGTGATAATCTGGCTCCGGTATTGACCAGGTATTTCGGTTTGTTCGAAGAGGCTTAATGCTGCCTCGATGAACTGTCAGAGACCGGGTGGCATTCCTCCGACAACATGGATTAGACAGCAAGCGGAGCTATTCCACCTGCGAATGAAGCCAAAATTGGTGCAACGATTGCCAGCCCTGTGCGCAAGATCTCACCCACACCTTCTTTCAACCCGTGCGCGGTTTTCCAGTCTTCGATATCAAAGCTCTGTTTGTTCATTTCACCTTTGCTTACCATGAGGCTAAGGTTTTTAATCCTGCTATCCAAAATCAGTGCGACCGGAAGGTAGAAACTCAGCATAAGCAGACAAAAATAAGTTCCGGTAAATAGCGCGGATGCTGTGATGAGCGAGTTGTACGCGGCTTTTTCAGTTTCGGAGATCAAAGGCAGAGGCCAATACATCCAGCTCGACGCAAAGAACATTCCAAAGGTCAGAACCAGACTGGACAAGTATAGCTGCTGCCGCATCTGGTGAAGGCTTCTGGCTAGTTCTGCAGCTGTTTCTTCAACACTTTCGTGATCACTGCTCGCCAGGCACAGGATCATACCAACTATCAGTGAACCGACCGCAAGTCCGGCGAGCGCGTTGATGATATCCAACACCCGCATAAACATTGTAAAAACAGGTATCTCTCCGCACGTGCCCAAAAGCCATTGATCGTCAGGTTCTAAACACCCTGGCAGCGTTCCAAGTGACAGCGCCGTTTCGAAGACAGCTTTCCCGACCTGGTGGTAAATTCGAGGTGTGGCCGAAGTCAAATATTGTTCGATTGTTGGAACCACCGCTAGGGTGAATATGGCAAGTACCGTGGCAATCGCAGTAATTCTTGTTTGTTGCGCCATTGGTCTTGCCAAGTTGCGGACAAGCAGAGCCACTGCCAACACGGCAAGAGACGCAAAAAACCAAGACGCCGCAAGAAACCGAAATCGGCCAACGGCTTCCAGCCACGTAACTTCATCATTCAGTATTTCGAGCGGCACGTTCAAATCAGTTGCAATCAGATGATGGTGGATCAGCTCATGCAAGCCGAAAATCAAAACCGGCACCAATGCTATTGAAAAATAACGCAGTTCTACACGACTGTTAGACAAGTCCGACCTCTTGCGTTGCTGAAAGTAAAAAAGGAAACCATAGCACATATTGCTGCTGTCGGCACCGATCTCGGACTCAATTACCTGAGGGACCTTTGTTTCAGAGGCTAAAGGGAAACTTTTTTGCTCGCTTTTCAGCTCGAATTATTTGATTGGCGGTCTTGCCGGAGGAACTTGGATTGAGGCGGGCAGGGTGTCCGCAACCATTTCAATCGGAAAGGATCGTTCTGCAGCCGAGACACTTTCAAGCTGACTCGTGTCCCGCGATCACTTAGTGGCGCGGTCTTCGTGCGACCAAAAATTCAGCCGTTTTGCCCTAATTGAGCCTAGTTCGCGTTCGTCTGGCAGCACCCACGTGACAGCTCCGTCGATAAGCTCATTGATCCTTGTCAAGATTGGCGGGGTCAACGCGTGTTACAGTGTGTGCCAAAGCAATGAGGTGGATATGGAAGACTTAGTTGAAATCGGAAGATCATTCGTTCAGGCCATGCGTGAGCGCAGGGGCCTTGCAAGTGTTGATGAAATGTATGCCGAAAATGCACAGTCGATAGAGGCAGTTGTGCCTCCTGTTCGACAATTTCGCGTTACAAAGGGCCGGGAAGGCATCAAGGGAAAAAGAGAAGATTGGTTGGCATCGCACGAAATACAAGAACTCGACGTGGATGGTCCTTACGTCCACCCACCCAACCGTTTTGGAGTGCGGTTCAGGGCTGAAGTGGTTCAGAAGGCCACGGGTGAGCATATAACCTTGCGTGAGATAGCGGTGTATTCAGTGGCAGAAGGCAAGATCGTTCTCGAAGAGTTCTTCATGATGCCGAAGTAAGAAGAACGATCGGCAATATTGCCTCTGTGTTGATTGAAATAGCGCGTTCAACCCCTGAGCGTTGTGAAGCCTAGTACGGAGGCCAAGGATGCAACACAGAACTTCGACGTATTATCTGGGAGTTAATACGGACGATGAGCGCATTTTGGAATGTGCCGAAGCAGCACGTATCCAGAACGGTCATTTGACGTGTATTTTGGTTGCCGCTTTACCCAACCTACCTTACCTAAAGTATGGCTCAAACAGGTTCGTTGAGGCCGGCCTTCCTTCAAACTGGTTGGATCTTCTGAAGGCTAAAAACGTAGCCTTAAAGTCTCGAGCTGCTGAGGTTGAAGCGCTTCTGGAGCGACAAGGTGTGTCGGCAAAAGTAATCGCCTTTATCGGATCTGGATTAGAGTTACAGCACCTTGTGGCACAGCAAGCCAATAGTTCGGATATCGCTTTTCTAGACGCCGAATTGAGAAAAGACCCCGACTTGTTTCATAGGATTGCGTGCGGAGTACTGTTCTACTCACCAATCGCCTTGATGGTAAATGGGGATCCGTTTGTCCGGCGCGACTGCATTTTTCTGGCATGGAATGATGGCTTGCCTGCCTCTAGGGCTGCGCATTTAGCTTTACCCTTTCTTCGGGTAACCAGCAAAGTTGTGATTGGGTGTTTTGATTTGCCGCCGCCTGATGACGTAGAAGGACAAGTGCGCGGAACTGACATTGCTGGATGGCTCAGCCATCATTGTTGCAACGTGACCGTGTCGCAGTTCCCGCGTGGCGGGAATTCAATCGAACACTGCATTCAAACGCGCGCGCGCGAAATGGGGGCCGACCTGGTTGTGATGGGCGCTTATGGGCATTCCTATATGCGTGAATCAATTTTTGGAGGAACGACGCAAGCAATGTTAGAGCAGACTGGCATACCAGTGCTTTTCGGACACTGAAAATACAAGCCGACGACTGAAATTTAGCTGGGCACCATAGCTTGCAGTCTTTTTTTGTGAAATGCGGGGCAGTTGATGTTCTTTAAGACTTAACCTGCGATTGGTGCTGCTCTGCCTGGCCTTTTTCACTCAGGAAATCCAACACAATTGACGTGAGTTCCTCCCAATCAGTGAATTCCCGCGCCCCATCTCGTGGATCGATTTTCCGCCCCAGCAAAACAACGTGTCGGAGGATTTCTCTCTCAAAGTACCCATAGTTTTCGGGCCTCACCGCACCCGCAATCAAAGCGGTAGCGTCAGGTTGGAAACCTGTTCGCAACAGCATTTCGGTAAGATAGTCGCGCGCTTCTTCACGACCCGAAGCAAATGCTGCTTTCAGACCAACGGACAGCACAAGAGATTTTCGTTTCTCTAAGGTATCCCTGTGTGAGGAGATAAAAGCCTCGAATGACTCGGGGTGCCGTCGCTCGTGGACAGGAGCCAGAAGAATGACCTTGACCACATCACCCAGTGACACGCGGTCGGACATTTTGTCGGTATTGACCAGATTTGTGTTGAAACCGGCTTCCTTGGCAATTTTACCGACGAACCGCGCGATCTTTGCGGTCTGACCTTCGACTGTAGCGAAGGCTATGAGTACGGTCATTCCGATCCTCCCATAAATCGGCCTGAATAGATCCTAGAATATGAATGAATGGTGCGTGTTTGCCCTTGATCTCAATCAAAAGCGTTTTCCGGATCAATGAGGTGGTGTTGTGGCACATTTTTTCTGCGCTCAGTACGGCGTGAACAAAGACGCTTTGTGATGGCTTAGTTCAGCCACTCAACGCTAAATGGTCTGCTTTGCTATCGCAGAGAAAAGGCCAAAACAGCGAAGCAAATTAAAGTATTGATGACCCAGAAAGCCAATCTTAATCGTCGCCGCGCAGTTTGGTTTCTGAACCGATCAATCATAGTCGAACCTTTCGGACAGAATCCGCTCTGACGAAGCTCCTCGGGCGATCAGGTGTTCTTCGACACTGTCCATCATTGCAGTTGGGCCGCAGAGCACAAACAGCCAGTTCTCAAAATGCTCCGCGGACAAGTTGCGGTCCAAAAGAGGACCGTCGATCAAACCTGTTTCTCCTTGCCAATCCTTTGGGGGTTCGGAAAGAACAAACACCGCGTCCTCTTTGGACAGCTCCTGGCGATAAACAATCTGTTCCTCGGCCCGGTTGCCATAGATGAGCTTTAGATCGTGTTGTGTTCCGTTAAGCCTGACTTGACGCAGAATGCTCAGCATCGGTGCTATCCCGACACCACCTGCGATCAGAACGACGCCTTTCTCAGGCTTGTTTTTAATCGACAAGTTTCCGTGAGGGGCGTCCAGATATGCGTGGGTCTGCAAAGTGATCTGTCCGAGATTGCGTGTGAAATCCCCAAGCTCTTTTATGACAAATGAAACTTCGGGGCCGTCGGCTGGTGCTGAACTGATTGAAAATGGGTTCTCGTTTAACGAGAAAGCACTGTGGCCGACGTTGAGCCAGGCAAACTGACCTGCTTCGAAGGTTATTCCTTTGTGACCATCGGGCTTGAGGCGCAATTCCCATTGCCTCGGTGTCAGTCGAGACACAGAAGTGACGCGCCACGGTTTTTTCCTCTGACGCAAAGGGCGAACGAGATAGACATATAAAAGAGTTCCCACCGCAACACTGCTCAGTGCCAGCCAGAAATAGGTCAGTGACGGATGTCCGCCGTAGCGTCCGGCATACACCGTATGGTGCAAAAGCAAGCAGGCCAGCACTAAGGCGCCCAGCCCGTGCAAGAAGCGCCATGTCTCGTACTTGTATTCAAGGGATTTGCGCGCAATCGCCGAGACGACCAGTATGAACAGCACGAAGTAAGCCCCGATACCCGATGCAAGGGTGGAAAGGTCGGTTGTAATCGTCAGTTGATGCGTCACGTCCCATGGGCGGTGTCCACCAGTGGGTGTACCCTGATAAAGAAGCGGATGTATCAACGCAAAGCCCAATGCGGTGCGCGCCATCAGTTGATGCACTCGCATTGTCACATCCATACCCAAACTGGAAGAAATGAATCTAAACCTTCCAGACAACAGGAATTCCACCAGGATTATTGAAAAAGCAATCATTCCAAGTCCGGAAGCAAGCTCTTGATGAAAGGACCGCGGGGACCAGCCCAAAAAACCAGAAATACCCAATGGGGCTAGGATCAGCAAAACGTAGACCAGTACCAAGAACGGCCATTTCATACGGATTTGCTCCGCGGTTCTATAAGTGGGCAACTCGAACTCATTAAATTCAAACGGTAGGCGGACCTGTGAATCCGATCAAGACTTCTGAAATTATTCGTTCCTGTGGGGCGACGGGGCTGTCTGTTGGCGGGTTGTTCTTCATTCATCAAGCCCGGTAGGTGCGCTCAATGCCAAGAGTGATTGCTTGCACAAGATCAAGGTCTGAGACGGTGTTCGCTGCCGCAGTGTTGTGCGCGAAATCGAACCAAGGAGAGACGGCGCAGAGGGTTGGCCATCGGTAAATTCTCTTTGAGTTGCGGTCCGGAAGCAAGGACTGGAATGAACTTGGTCAGAGATTGCAAGAGTCTAATTAGATTGGAAAAATTTATTGCGCGAGCGGTACGATGAGTTTCGTGCTGAGGCGTGTTAGAATGCGTACACGCGTCAAGAGAGGTGGTCGAAATGCGCAAGCCGGGCGAGAATGGTGTCGCGCCCTCGAGTACTGTTGACAGAAGGGAAGTGCGGGCTTTCTTAGAGAGCCTCACTGGACCATCGCGTGGTAACGTAAACTGGCTTGCTGACAATGCTCTGACCGTATCTGTTGGTGAAGGCAGAGCGTTAAGCGTTCGCCCCAAAGACGACCTGCCCCCGCATGATAACGATATCGCCACCCTTCAATGGGCAGATGACGGATATGCGATAACCGTGTCAGCGGGACGAAATGTGTGGGTGAACGGGCAAGAAATCTCTTCAACGCTGCTTGTTCATGGCGACATGATCGAGTTCGGCGAAAAAGGTCCGATGTCTCGGTACAGGTTGTGCAATCACTCGTATCCTGTTCGCCATTCGGTTGAAGATATCCTCAGTGATGCATACGCCTATACTCGTACTAGCCGGCGACCGTTCGCCAAGAAAATGTCTGGCGCGTTGCGCGACAGCGGGCGTCGGCTTGTGTCCCAGACCACATTTCTGTTCAGGATCACAGTCGTAGCTGCGCTGCTTGTGATCTTAGGCTTTGGGTTCCTGCTTTACCAAAACGACAGACGCTTGGCGGACAGCATCGAACAGGAATCCCGTAAGATCGAAGCGGTTGCAATTATGCTTGCACAGACTCGGGAAGACGCACTCACGCCCAAGGATTTGGCCTCGTTGCGAGAAGCATTCGAAAGCCAAGTTTTGTCGGCTGAGCAGCGATTAGGGACGTTGGAACACAGAGCAGGAGCGCCAACCCGAGTGATCGCAGCTTCGACTCGATCCGTCGCTTTTATTCAGGGCGCTTATGGGTTGCGGCACTTGGAAAGCGGGAAGCTTTTGCGGCATGTATTGGGGCCGAACGGAGAAAAGCTGAAAACCCCTTTAGGCCAGCCTTTGATTGAACCGGGTGCGATGGGCGAACCCGCTGAATTTCAGTTCACCGGCACCGGCTTTCTGTTGGAAGGGGTTCCGTTAATGGCCACCAATCGTCATGTCGCTTTACCTTGGACTTCGGGAGACAGAGAGCAAACTCTGAAAGACGCGGGCCTTAGGGCAGAAATGTTGAGGTTGTTGGCCTATCTGCCGGATCAAGCTGAACCAATAGACGCTCAATTGGAAAGGTTCAGTGAAATGGCAGACTTGGCGATATTGGCAGTTGATCCAGGTAAGGTACACGGCTTGGGGATGCCGTTGGCAGATGCCGCTCCGCAGGCCGGAGAAGAACTGTACTTGCTGGGATACCCAACAGGTTTAAAGGCTTTGATCGCCCAAGCGGGGCCGGGCTTTTTGGAAACGCTTGAGAAAGATGGAACCCTGAATTTCTGGTCCATAGCGTCTCAGCTGTCTGCGCAAAGCAAAATCCAACCCCTCGCCAGCCGGGGGATCGTTGCGCGGACCAGCTCGGGTGCCATCGTCTATGATGCTGAAACCACAACCGGCGGAAGCGGAGGGCCTGCGCTCAATCGGCGAGGAGAGGTCGTTGCCATCAACGCCGCGATCCTGCCTGAGTTTGGGGGTTCGAATATTGGTGTTCCAGTGGCACATCTCGAAGCTTTGCTGAGAGAGGTCGAAAGCCAGTAATCACTCGCTCGTTTGGAAGCGAGAGCTTTGAACAAAGAACACTGTCACCAGCGGAACGATCACTGAGATCAACGCGACTGAGATCAGCAAGTATCCAAGCTGACTGTAGTCTGCGGTAGAGGTGACAGCGCCAGTTTCTGGATTTGTGACAGCGCGAGTGACGATAAATTTTTGGTTGAGGTATTTGGTGCTGAGACTGCTTGCCGACAATGCCATGTTGGTAAACGATGCCATCACCGCAAAGAAGGTCGCCTTTAACTGAACGGGAGCATTGCGCGCGATCCAAGCCAACATCGGGACCATGGCGATCTGTCCGAGTGGAGACTCAACTGCGGTGTCGAGAATGGCAATAAATCTTGCGTCTACAATTCCGCCGGTTCGCTCCGCTGTCCATTCATGAATGCCGTAGTAGAGAGCAAGGTTAGGCAGGGCGAGTATGCCTGCGGCGATTGTCAGCAATATCACTACATGCGCAATCGAGCGGTTGGCCATGAAGGGGCGCAAAACGATTAATCCGAGCAAAGCCAGCAGTGACGTTAACAAAGCCAAGATTGCAAGGAACTGTTCATCGAACCCCAGTTCATCGATTTCGAACCAAGTCAGACCAGGCCCAGGGAGAGGCACAGCGCGAAACACAAAAATGATTATGGCCGTTCCAATCAGAGCCTTGGCCTGAGCCGGTTCCAACTCTTTCAGCAGACGCGACATGAGGTACAGGATCACCGTCAGGGAAACGGCAAAGACTGTTTCTTGCGCAAATTCGAAGTCCGCGGTTCCCAGTACAATGCTGAGAACAACGAATGCGAGGCCGCCGAGTAATATGGACCACTTGACTTCGGTGGCGTCCTCTGGCGCGTGTGTCGGGTGGCCCCGCCGGATGCGCTGCCGCTGTATCAAGCTGTGAAGAACAACGCCGCTCACGGACAATACCGGGATTGCCAGCGCTATCAGGTAAACCTGGCTATAAAGCGCAAGGCGCTCGGATTTTTGAAGGTTTTCTGTTCCAGAGAAAATCCAGATGTTCACAGCCGCAACCGCCGCAAACCCGGAAATGATCGCGACTCTGCCCAGAGTTTGCATTGTTGTGTGCTGTGCACGGGTTTCTTCAGGCGTAAACGGTTGGCCGTGCTGGTCAACCTTTGGAACCGCCTCGACCGTCATGGCGTCAGCAACGACATCCTGAATGGCATAGCCCGAGGGTGCCAACAGCAGCGCAACAACATACCAGTCTTCCAGCGGCATCGTGGAGGCCATCTGCGCGGGTGCTACCACGAGCCGGTACATGATGAGCAACGATAACGCGATGAGGGACGCGCCAAACAGGATCAGCAGGGATTTCCAGCGCCAAAACAGGTCCACGACATGACCAAGCGGCATTTTAAGAATCCACGGGATACCCGCCCAAAACGCGAGCCCTGCAACGAATGAGGCGGACAAGTTGAGATAGTCTTTCAGAAAAAAGGCTCCGACGACCGAGGTCAGCCCTGATACACCCGCCGCGAAGTAGACCATCAAAGGCGGCAGATAGGACCATTGCAGTTGCTGAGCCAGATCCACGAAGGTTCTGTGCCACCAGACTGAAAGGCGCAATCCTATGGACGGTCGACTGGTAGTCATATGGCTAGAGAAACCCTGCTCCGAAGAGCATTGTGCTTGTGATGACTCCAAGGATGGGCACGAAAAGTGGAACTTTGAAGTGCTCTTTAGTATCGCTTGGCTTCATCTTCAGCAGGATCAGCGCGATGTTGACAAGCACAAAGACGCCCAGAACGATCTGAGACGTGCGTTCAGCCAGAATACCTATCGGCAACGTTTGGGTTAGCAAAACGATGATCGCCACGACCAGCAAAGTAGCGACAACCGGTGTCTGCGTTGCTTGAGGTACTGTTGCCAGGACTTTCGGCAGGTGATCCCTGTCAGCAAGCCCGTAGATCACCCGTGATGACATGATCATCTGGATTAGTACCCCATTGACCGTCGCCACAATCGCGACTGCAGAAAAGCCTTGTTTGATCACCTCAGGCGCATTTGAAAACACAAGCGCAAGTGGTGCCGAGGACATTGAAAGAACATCAATTGGAACAACAAGCAGAACTGTCATTGAGGTCCCAAGATACAACACGGTCGCCAGAACCAGCGTTAGCAAAATAGCCTTTGGGATGGTGTGTACCGGGTCTTTAACCTCTTCTGCGACATTGGCCATGTCTTCAAAGCCAACAAAGGCAAAGAAGGCGAGAAGCGATGCTGCAAAAATGCCTCTCCACGCGTCAAGTTCAAGCGGGGGAAGCATTGAACTGATCCTGTATCCTTGCGGATCCTGAATGGTCATGCCCCAGCCAATCACAAAGAGAAGACCTGCGATTTCGATGATCGTAATGATTGCTGCAACGAGAACCGACTCCGTTATTCCCCAAAGTGCAATAGCGCCCATGATCAATACTACGCTGATGGTCAGTAAAGGGATGGCTAAGCCGGTCAATGCGTGCAGATAGGATGCTGCGCCAATTGCAACGGCCGAAGCGGAGATAACGCCCGAGGCTGCCACCGCAAGTCCAACGAAAACCGCCATCCAGTTTTTCTGGAACCCCGCCTCAACATAGGCTGCTTCACCAGCACTCACAGGAAATCGTGTTGCGAGTTCTGCATAAGAAAGCGCGGTTAGTGATACGACGAGCGCGGCTACAACGAATGACAACGCCGCGAAAGGTCCGGCAATGTCTGCTGTTGCACCGACTAAAACGTAAATGCCAGCTCCTACCGTTACGCCAAGGCCATAAAGCGTTAGCAATGGGGTCGTAAGGGCCCGTTTAAGTTTCTGTTCTTTGGGATCAACAGAGTTCATAGGCGCTTTTCACCGACTGGTCTGTTTGTCTGTTGCCAATAATGCCATTCTCCTTACGGTTAGCGATTTGCGGCTCACCTTGTCCCCGCAGTTGAATCCATCGAATTCGATTTGTCTCAACGTTCGGGCGAATTGGGCGCCAATAAAATTCGGGGCTCGCCATCACTTTTGCCGAGCCCCGTGGGTGGAACTTCCACTCCTCCAAAATTCCGTTCGCCTCTTTGTTTGGTTTGGGGACAGGTCGGCGAACGTAGACTACGCTAAAACATTCTTATTTCACTATGTGAATCTTGTTGCTGCTTTGATCTATATCAACCAACGCGTCACATCGGGTCTGCAAGGCTGAAAGTGGGCCGCAGTCTGTTGCTCGCGGCCCCGAGGGTACAGCGAACGTGCCCGTCGTACATTGGCTAAGCAAGGCAAGTTGTTTGTGATGTTCTGGAATCTATTACCAGCATTTGGCGGCATCGGTCTCTTCCTGGTTGGAATGCTGTTGATGACGGACGGGTTGAAGGCATTGGCTGGTGCGCGGCTGCGCGATGTTCTGAGCAAGTTCACGTCCACGCCTCTTACGGGTGCGGTGACCGGCGCTGTCACGACAGCTGCAATACAGTCGTCCAGTGCAACCACTGTCGCGGCCGTGGGCTTTGTCGCGTCTGGTTTGCTCACGTTCCCGCAAGCGCTTGGGATCATCTTTGGAGCCAATATCGGAACGACCATGACAGGTTGGCTGGTCGCGCTTTTGGGGTTCAAGCTGGACCTTGGGCAAGCGATGTTGCCTGTTGTTTTTGTTGGCGCATTGTTCGCGCTTTCGGGCAGGAAAGCGGTTTCTAACTTTGGGCTGGCGTTAGCCGGGTTCAGCTTGGTTTTCATAGGAATCGAACAACTCAAGTCCGGCCTGGACGCATTTCGTGGCGTAGTTACGCCTGCTGATTTTCCACCAGATACACTTCTAGGCAGGCTGAAGCTTGTCTTGATTGGTGTCCTGATCACGATGGTGACGCAGTCTTCGAGCGCCGGTGTCGCCACGGCCTTGGCGGCACTGAGCGCTGGTGCTGTGAGCTTCCCTCAAGCGGCGGCGTTGGTCATTGGAATGGATGTGGGTACGACGTTTACGGCCGTTCTGGCTACTTTGGGCGGGGGCACGATGGCCCGCCGAACCGGTTCTGCCCATGTGATCTACAACGTGATGACAGGAGTAATGGCGTTTTTTTTGCTGGGGCCATTTACTTCGGTCTTTGTAAGCGGGGCGGGGGCCCAAAACTCTTTGACCGCGCTTGTGGCATTCCACAGTTTCTTCAACGCCTTGGGGGTGGTTTTGATCCTGCCGTTCGCCAAGCCGTTTGCCAGATTTGTCGAGGCGCTTATACCCGATCGAGGAGCTGAGCTAACAAAATCTTTAGATCCGCTCGTGCTAGGGTTGCCGGAGATAGCGGTGGATGCGGCAAAAGCCTCAGTCGATCAAATTGTGCTGGCCGAAGTGGCGCACCTTAGGTCGTGTATGGGTGTGCGGCTGCCAGGCGAAACCGACTACGGGCGGGACAGCATTGAGACGGCCTTGGCCGAAGCGCGCGCGTATCTAGACAAGATAGAGCTTTCCCGCGAGTCCGATGTCGAGATTTCCAGGATCAAAGGTATGTACCACATACTCGATCATCTGGATCGGTTGCTTTACCGATGTAGCCAAGTTGACAGGATCAGCGAGTTACCAAAAGACCGGCGTTTGAAACGGCTTGCTTTGGTGGTGATTGCGGCAACTGACAGTTACTTGAAAATCGATGACCAAGAGGAATGTGAAAACACGCTGAACCGTGTTCGCCGCTTTCTGCGACGACAGAGGAAACTTCGCAGAGACTTGCTCATTTCCGACGCTGCGACCGACAGTTTGCCGGACGAGGTGGTCTGGGCTCGGTTGGATTCTCTGAGATGGATGCATCGAGTGTCTTATCATCTTTGGCGAATTCGCTGGCATTTGAATGCACTGGAAGGAGCCTCCTTTGGAGGCAAGCGTGGCGAGGTCCATGCCGAGGCTGCGAAGTCGGAGGTCGACGCAGATTAAATCAGGCATGTGCTCCAACGCTATAAAGCTGAAACACCAGCGTTCGTCTTGGCGCATACAACATGAGCGAGGTCAAAGAAGTTTCTTAAGTATGCCATTTAATGGGACCATCATCGGAAGCAGTGAATTGGAGGAGCAAATGCAGTTATTTCACGGGGTATTATTGACGCTGTTCGTCACCGGCTCTGCACTGGCGCAGGACGTAAGTGTGAGCGACGGAAGCGATTTGTACCGGACCTATTGCTGGCAATGCCACGGTTTCGAAGCGACTGGCGATGGGCCGATGGCCGAAATGCTGGCTATTCAAACACCTGACCTCACCAAGTTGGCGGCCGAAAACGGCGGCGTGTTTCCGATAGTTCGCATAGCTCAGCAGATTGACGGTCGCTCGCAATTGCTTGCGCATGGGGGCGAAATGCCAATCTTCGGCGCGGTTTTTGAGACGGACCAACAGATTGCTGTCGCTTTGCCTAATGGCCAACCTATGATGGTGGGTCTGCCGCTGGCGAATTTGCTCGTCTTTCTTGAATCGGTTCAGGCGGAATAGGCTCCGAACGAGCGTGCAGCTACTTGGTATCCGCGGTGCGTCTGATCGACATAAGCGTCAGTGGCGGCCCAAACACTTCAAATGCCACCGTACTGGCCAAGGTAAAGGCCATTATGGATGCCGCCCAATTTGGAAACTGTTCCCCGGCGACCAAAGCCATCCCCACTGCAACCCCTGCCTGCGGCAGTAAAGCGGGGCCACACCAGTAAGCCTGACGGCGTGGTAAGCCTCCTAGTCTTGCGCCACAAAAGCCGCCCACAAGTCGTGCAATGGTTCGTAAAAGCAAGAAAAGGGCTCCGGCCCAGCCCATCAAGCCAAAAGCCTCAATATCCAATGAGGCTCCGGCCAGCAGGAAGAACAGGATCATGAATGGCCATTGAATGTGCTCGATTTCGTGAAAGGCTCGGTCATGGTGGCGGGCAAGGTTCCCGATCACGGCTCCGGCGACCATGCCTGTTACAAGGAACGAAACTTCCAGCCAGAGCGAAAGACCCGCTGTCAGAAAGACGATCCCCACCGCTTCGGCCTGCATTGGTTCACCTGGCTTTAATCGACCGGTCAGGTAAGCGGACGGAATGCCCAACACGCCGCCCAGAACAATTGCGCCCCCGAAATCCCAGATCGCTGTGGTCGTGACGGTGGCCCAACCGTCCGAATGACCGGCCAGAACCAAGGCGATGCTGAAAACGATCAGACCCCAAGCATCATCAATTGCGACAACGCCCTTTAAGGTCTCGGTGAAATTGTTGGATACCCCAGACTGTCTAATCACGTCTGTCATGGCAGCCGGAGCCGTAGCTGTAGCAATTGCCGCCAATACGAACGCCAACCCGAAAGGTACGCCAATTGCGGTCAGTCCAACCGACACAATAATGAGGGTGGCAACCACGATCGAAATGGAAATTGCCAGAATGGCCCGGCCATGTCGAACAAGGTTCTCGCGGGTCAAGGACCCTCCAAGAAGAAACGCAACCATGGTCAAAGCCACGATGGATACCTCATCGAACCACATTGCAACGTCAAGCGGGATCAACCCCATTCCGGCGTTCCCGGCGATCATGCCGAGGAAAAGTAAGGTCGTAACCCGAGGAAGATGCGTGGCCCGACCAAGCTGATCAGCCACCAATCCGGCAAGGAAAAGGACGCCAAGAGTAATCAGAAAACCCGCAATGTTCATTTGAAACCAAGCGTTAAGTTCTTGCTTGATCTACTTTAACTCCAATCCTGCCATCTAGGAACCGATGTCGAAAGGTTAGGAGTGTTCTCTCGCGGCGTAAGCCAAGAAGCATGAAAACAAGGAATATTGATCTGTATTAAGGCGAAAGCTCGCTGCAGGTGGGACAATGGGTCATCAGGGAATGAGGAGGAATTTTCGATGTCGACAAAGAAATCTAACCCTAGCCACCCGGCTTCACTAATGGACGTATTCAAGCAAATGCAGCCGCCCGTTTCTGGCAATCCAGCTTTCGGTGCCCAGATCGAACAGTTTTGGGACGCGCAAGAAAAAATGTTAGAAGAAACAGAAGCCTTTGCGCAGCATTGGTTCGAACGGCGTCACGAGGCGGTCCGGACGGCCCTGCAAGCTGCACGTAAAGTATCTTCCGCCAACCCGTCTGAACCGACGAAAGCCCTTCAGAGCATGACGGAATGGCAACGCCATTCGGTTGAGCGGTTGGTTGCTGATGCTCAGGAATGGTTCGAAACTGTGGCCCGTTGTGCCGCATATGTCGCGGAAACCGAAGCTGAAGCTGTCGAGAAAACCGTTGATGATGTTGCGACCGCAACGAAGAGTGCTGGCAAATCATCGAAGTCTGAACCTGTGTAGGTTTCCTGCTGTCGCAAATTTCAGGCTGACGTCGATGGAGCTGTAGATAGGAGACCAAATGTATAAGAACATCCTGATCCCGGTTGCTCTGGACCAAGAGCACGACACGCGCGCGTCCTTTGAGGCGGCGCGCCAATTGGCCGATGAGGACGCTGTTTTCACTGTGATACACGCCCAGGAACCAATCCCGGCCTATGTAGGGTCTCAGATTCCAAGTGAGGTGCTTGCGAACACGCGGCATGAAATCTTGGACAACCTACATCAGACGGCCTCTGAGATTCCAGGAGCGAAGACGCGACTTATCTCGGGTCAAGCAGGTAGAGCGATCGTTGATTTCGCGAACGAGAACGATGTGGATTGCATTGTTTTGGCATCGCACAAGCCCGGTTTCGAGGACATATTCCTCGGATCAACCGCAAACAGGGTTGTGCATCATGCGAAATGTTCGGTTCACGTAATTCGCTGATCCAGAGTGGGTTGGGTCACGTCGAAAGAACTTAACTAATGGCGAGCGAGAGGCTGTCGTAGCTTGCGCGTATAAAAAGCTAATCGCCAATCAAGTTTTTGTAACCCGCTCCGAGAAAGTCCGTTTTGCAGTGATGCAGTACGGTCTGTTCCCATTGTCGCTTCGAAAAGAAGAAGGTTTGTTGTACGAGCGTGCGGTCTAAGTCAGCCATGGGAATGCACGATGCAGGTGAATTCGCTTGATCGTACTACTGTTTCGCGGTGACACAATCCTGGCAAGGTGTGAAAAAGCACTTAGTTGAAGGGACTTACGCTGGTAAAATTGGTCTGAGAGCGCTTTTCACAGTTTGGCCAGACTAGATTGTACCGGGAATTCCTGTTTGCTAACGTCAAGCACGCGCTGGGGAGGGCGTGGACACCCGAATGTTGGACTACTCGCACAATGTGTGGCTCGTGGCAGCGTCTCTGGCCGTGGCGCTGATGGCTGGGTTTACTGGCCTCTATCTGACTCATGGGGCGTCTCGCCTGGACACGCAGCGGCGCAAACTTGTGGTCGCTCTGGCAGCAGTTATTCTGGGCGGCGGTATATGGTCGATGCACTTTGTTGCCATGCTGGGCCTGCAACTGCCGATCCTGTTCTATTATGATGCCTTGATCACTCTGATTTCCGCGCTGGTCGCAATCCTAATGGTTGGGCTGGCGCTGTTGTTGCTGCATTTTCGCCCACGCACGCCACAGACGATGATTGGATCAGGGATGATCGTTGGGCTGGGGATTGTGTTGATGCACTATATTGGCATGGCCGGAATGCAGCTGTGTCGTCCTGTATATAATGTTCTGGATGTATTCGTGGCGACACTGGCTTCGGTGATCCTGTCCGTGGCGGCCATCTGGGTCGCTTATGGAAACCGCACACAGCGCAACATATTGCTTGGGACAGTGTGCTTTGGGCTGGCTGTATTTACCATGCATTTCGTAGCAACCGGTCTGACCGACTTTGTCGCAAGCGACAGCGTCGGTGGTGCAGGGCCTGCGTTGGACAATCAGGTTCTGGCGATGGGCGTGACCGTTTCGGTGTTTCTGATATGCGGGGCGTTTCTGTTGACAGGCATCTCGTTTATTGAGCCCACGGAAACACCCAAGCCCGAACCCGCCTCGGAACCGGCCGCATTTCGCGCCGGTGTTCCGTTCGAGCGAGAAGGTCAGACCTTTTTTACAGAACCTGCAAAAATCGCAGCCATCAGGGCCGAAGGGCATTATTCTGTTCTCTATATGGGTGCCGAAAAACTGTTTTGCCCTTGGTCGATAACCGAGGCCGAAACGCGACTAAAGCCAGATGGTTTTTTACGCGCTCATCGCAGTTATCTGGTGAACCCCAAACACGTCTCAGGCTTTGAGCGTCACAAGGACAACGGCACATGTTATTTCGACGGTGTCGACGCCCTGACCAAAGTCCCGGTAAGCCGTTCCCGTCTGACGGATATTCGCGAGGCGCTCGGTCTCTGATCGCAGTTCGTGCAGCTTATTCGCATTTCGTGAAACAAGCCGCGCGCTCTGTTGTTCGCTGCTGGAACGGCTGGCTGCATAGCTCTCTCCTTTCCCCAGGTCCCCCAAGGCATATCGCTCGGACCCAGGGAGGAAAAACATGATACCAGCCGGTTTTGAGTATCACCGGCCAGGCGACATCGCCTCGGCCATTGGCATTTTGCAGGAGCACGGAGATGAGGCGCGCGTGATCGCGGGCGGGCACAGCCTGATCCCGATGATGAAGCTGCGCATGGCCGAGATGGGCCATCTTGTCGATTTGCAGGCTATCGACGAACTCAAAGGGGTCAAGATCGGTTCCGACACGGTGTCCTTGGGGGCGATGGTGACGCAGCACGAGATGATTACGCATGACGGTCTGGCCTCGGCAATCCCTTTGATCCGCGAAGCTGCTTTGCAGATCGCCGATCCTCAGGTGCGGTACATGGGCACCGTTGGTGGCAACGTGGCCAATGGGGATCCTGGCAATGACATGCCGGGTTTGATGCAATGCCTGAATGCCACGTTCGAACTGTCGGGGCCTGACGGCAACCGCAGCGTAGCCGCCCGTGATTTTTATGAGGCCGCATATTTCACTGCGCGCGAAGATGAAGAGATCCTGACCCGGATTTCAATACCTGTTCCCGCTGCCGGCGTTGGGCAAGCCTATGAAAAGCAAAAGCGCAAGATTGGCGACTATGCGACGGCCGCTGCCGCGGTGATGTTTGGGCAGGGAACCGCTTCGGTTGCAATGACCAATCTGGCCGACACACCCATTTGGTCCGCAGACGCGAGCACCGCTCTCGCAGGTGGTGACGTCGAGGGCTGCGTTGCCGCTATGCTAGATGCGATCGATCCCGTCGCCGATAATCGAGGACCCGTTGAATTCAAGAAACACGTGGCCGCCGTAATGCTGCGCCGCGCCATCGACCGTGCGCAAAGCCGCGCAGGGTGAGGAGAGAAAGCAATGTCGAAAATGCACGTCAAACTCACCGTGAACGGCAAAGAGGTCGAAGGTCTGGCCGAACCGCGCACGTTGTTGATCCATTTCCTGCGGGAAGATCTGAAAATTACCGGCCCTCATATCGGTTGCGAGACCAGCCATTGTGGGGCCTGCACCGTTGATATCGATGGCAAATCCGTCAAGTCCTGCACCACCTTTGTGGCCCAGGTGAACGGGTCAGATATTACCACCGTTGAAGGGCTGACCAATGATGATGGCAGCTTGGGCGTCTTACAAGAGATGTTCCGCGAACATCACGGGTTGCAATGCGGCTTCTGCACGCCGGGCATGATCACCCGCGCGCATCGTCTGTTGCAGGAAAACCCTAATCCGACCGAGGAAGAAATCCGTTTTGGCATGGCCGGAAACCTGTGCCGCTGCACCGGATATCAGAACATCGTCAAGGCGATCTCAGCTTCGGCTGACATGCTGAACGCTCAGAAGGAGGCCGCGGAATGAACGACCAGACTCTGACCCCCGAAGAACGCGCCGCCAACCTCAAAGGTATGGGCTGCGCCCGCAAACGCGTCGAGGACGTGCGCTTTACCCAAGGCAAGGGCAACTATGTAGATGATATCAAGCTTGACGGCATGCTGTTCGGTGACTTTGTGCGCTCCCCCTACGCACATGCCCGCGTTGTCAGCGTGAACAAAGAGGCAGCCTTGGCGGTACCCGGCGTTGTCGCCGTGCTAACAGCTGAGGATCTTGCACCTCTGGGTTTACACTGGATGCCGACGCTGGCAGGTGACAAGCAGATGGTACTGGCCGATGGCAAAGTGCTGTTCCAGGGCCAGGAAGTTGCTTATGTCGTCGCCGAAGACCGCTACATCGCCGCAGATGCAGCCGAACTGGTCGAGGTCGAATACGAGGAACTGCCCGTTCTGACCGACCCGTTCGAGGCGCTGAAATCCGACGTTGTCCTGCGCGAAGATCTTGAAGGCCAGACAGAAGGCGCGCACGGACCGCGTAAGCATCACAACCATATCTTCACCTGGGAGCAGGGCGACAAAGACGCAACCGAGGCTATTTTGGCCGAGGCTGATGTCGTGGCCGAGGAGATGGTCTATTATCACCGCACGCACCCTTGCCCGCTGGAAACCTGCGGCTGTGTGGCCTCGATGGACAAGGTGACCGGCAAGCTGACGCTTTACGGTACGTTCCAGGCACCCCATGCGATCCGGACGGTTGTGTCGCTGATCTCGGGTCTGGCCGAACACAATATCCGCGTGATCAGTCCTGATATCGGCGGCGGATTCGGCAACAAGGTCGGCGCCTATGCGGGTTACGTCTGCTCGGTCGTGGCGTCCATTGTCACCGGTAAGCCGGTGAAGTGGATCGAGGACCGGATGGAGAACCTGATGTCCACCGCCTTTGCCCGCGACTACTGGATGCAGGGCAAAATCGCAGCCACCAAGGATGGTAAGATCACCGGGCTGTGGTGTCATACAACCGCCGATCACGGTGGGTTTGATGCCTGTGCCGACCCGACCAAGTTTCCAGCTGGATTCATGAATATTTGCACCGGTTCCTATGACATCCCCACCGCGTATCTTGCTGTCGATGGTGTCTATACCAACAAAGCTCCGGGAGGCGTGGCCTATCGCTGTTCGTTCCGTGTGACCGAGGCTGCTTATTTCATCGAGCGCATGATCGAGGTTCTGGCCATCAAGCTGAACATGGATGCGGCCGAGCTGCGTCGGATCAACTTTATCAAGGCCGATCAGTTCCCGTATCAGTCGGCGCTGGGCTGGGAGTATGACTCGGGCGATTATCACACCGCTTGGGACAAGGCGTTGAAGGCCGTAGACTATGACGGTCTGCGGGCCGAACAGGCGCAGCGGGTCGAGGACTTCAAAGCTGGCAAGACCCGTAAGCTGCTGGGGATTGGCCTGACACATTTCACCGAGATTGTCGGGGCCGGGCCGGTCAAGAATTGCGATATTCTTGGGCTGGGTATGTTTGATAGTTGCGAAATCCGCATACATCCAACGGGTTCAGCCATCGCGCGGCTCGGGACGATCAGTCAGGGTCAAGGCCATGCCACGACTTTTGCCCAGATCATCGCCAGCGAGATCGGCCTGCCCGCCGACGATATCACGCTGGAGGAAGGCGACACGGACACCGCGCCTTATGGTCTTGGGACCTATGGCTCTCGGTCCACGCCTGTGGCTGGGGCGGCGACGGCTATGGCCGCGCGCAAGATCCGCGCGAAGGCGCAGATGATTGCTGCCTATCTGCTTGAGGTGCATGATGACGACGTCGAATGGGATGTGGACCGGTTCGCTGTCAAAGGCGCGCCCGAGCGGTTCAAGACCATGAAAGAAATCGCCTTCGCCGCCTATAATCAGGCCATCCCGGGGTTGGAGCCGGGGCTGGAAGCCGTCAGCTACTACGACCCGCCGAATATGACCTATCCGTTCGGGGCCTATATCTGCGTTATGGAAATTGACGTGGATACCGGCGAATGGGAAGTGCGGAAGTTCTATGCGCTGGACGATTGCGGCACGCGGATCAACCCGATGATCATCGACGGGCAGGTCCATGGTGGTGTAACCGAAGCGCTGGCGATCGCGATGGGCCAGGAAATTGCCTATGATGAGATGGGCAATGTAAAGACAGGCACCCTGATGGACTTCTTCCTGCCAACCGCCTGGGAGACACCGAACTATATCACCGACTATACGGTGACACCGTCCCCGCACCATCCGATTGGTGCAAAAGGAGTGGGTGAAAGCCCGAACGTGGGCGGCGTTCCTTGCTTCTCGAACGCGGTGCATGATGCGTTCCGGCCCTTTGGGTTGGTGCAAAGCCACATGCCGCACGACCACTGGCGGATCTGGAAGATCGCCAATGGTCTTGGGATGCATGGGTGAAATGGTCCGGACCGGCTGGCGCCGGCCCGACCAAAGCGAGGGGGCTCTGCCCCCTCGGACCCCCGAGGTATTTTTGGCCAGATGAAGATTGGATCCTGGTTTTGACTTTGACTGACGTTCAGAACGGATTGGCCGCACAGGGCTATGTTGCCGATGATCGTTTGGCCATGGCCCTGCATCTTGCGCAGACGCTGGGTCGTCCGTTGCTGCTTGAGGGGCCTGCGGGTGTCGGCAAGACCGAGGTTGCCAAGGCTCTTGCGGCTCAACGTGAGACGCGATTGATCCGGTTGCAGTGTTACGAAGGGCTGGACGCCAGTCACGCCATTTATGAGTGGAACTACCAACGTCAGCTTTTGGCCATTCGTGCAAGCGAGGCTGGCGGAGGCACCAGCGAGGCGCAACTGTTCACCGATGATTACTTGCTGAAGCGTCCATTGCTGGAGGCAATCAGCGAAGAAGATCCGCCGGTTCTGCTGATCGACGAAATCGACCGGGCCGATGAAGAGTTTGAAGCCTACTTGCTTGAAATTCTGTCAGACTTTCAGATCACCATCCCCGAACTCGGCACCCTGAAGGCGCGTTCGCGCCCGATTGTAATCCTGACGGCCAACGGGACACGAGATCTGTCCGACGCGCTGCGGCGTCGCTGTCTTTACAGTTTCCTCGACTACCCATCGCGAGAAACTGAAATGGCGATCCTGAATGCGCGCATGCCTGACGTCGAAGGGCGGCTTGCGCGTCAGATCATCGGGGTCGTGCAGGCTTTGCGGAAGGAAGACTTAGAAAAGACACCCGGCATCGCCGAGATGCTGGACTGGGCAGCCGCGCTATCAGGATTGGGTGTCAACGACATGGCGCAGTCTAAGGAAGAGGTTCAGGCAACCCTTGTGTGTCTTCTGAAAACTGCCGCTGACTACGATGCCGCGCCGCCCGAAGTCATGGATCGCCTGATCGGGAAAGTCGCCTGATGCAAGTCACTCGGTTTCCCTCCCGCGCATCTGGTTTGTCGGATCGCATGTCCGGTTTCATCGCACATTTGCGCATGAACGGGATGCGTGTGGGATCTGCTGAGACAGGAGACGCGCTGGCTGCTCTGGCAGCAGTTGACGCAACGGATGTCAGACAGGCTCAGCGGGCGCTTTGTGTATTGCTGGCAGGCGACGCTGACGATTGGCGTCGCTTCGAGGACTTGTTCGATGCCTACTGGTTAAATACAGGCAAGCACCGAACTGGAACTGCCCACACGGCTCATGTGCGGGTTCAATCCACAAAGCCGATGATTTGGCAGCAGCAAAGCCAAGACGCTCGGGAGGCGGAAACCGGCACGGATCAGGCGCAAGAACCTGATCCTGGCGACGGGGAGGCCTTGGGGAGAGACGGGAGGCTGATCGCAACCCGTACGGCTAACCTGTCGCGTCGGGATTTGCGTGAGCTGATGGATGAAGACGCGTTGAAGCAAGCGGAACAGGCGGCAACCGCCATCGCGCGAGCCATCCGGGACCGTCGCTCGCGCAGACGCAAACTTGCGATGCGCGGCCCGGCTTTGGATATGCGCCGTATTCAACGCGCCAGCCTTGCGAGGGGTGGTGAGCCGATTGATCTTTACCGTCGTGCTCGCCCGCCACGCCCTATGCGGATCGTGGCTTTGTGTGACGTTAGCGGTTCGATGACAGTTTATTCGCGAGTTTTCCTTGCCTTTCTCAAGGGGTTGATTGGCAGCGGAGCCGAAGCGGATGCGTATTTATTTCATACGCATTTGATGCGGGTGACGGATGTACTGCGCGATCACGACACGCTGCGCGCGGCTGGCCGATTGTCGCTGATGGCCGAAGGGTTTGGCGGCGGTACTGACATCTCGGGTAGCCTTGAAAAATTTTTGAATGGATACGGTGCCCGTGCCCTGAACGGGCGGACGGTGGTATTGATCCTTTCGGATGGTTATTGCAGCTCGTCGCCTGCGGCTTTGGGGCATATATTGGCGCGGGTCCGACGCAAGGCACGGCGGGTGGTTTGGCTGAATCCGCTTAAAGGATGGAAAGATTACCAGCCCATTGCCGCTGCCATGAAGGCCGCAGAGCCGTATCTGGACGCGCATCTTCCTGCCAACACGCTTGAAGCACTGGCGGCACTAGAACCTGAATTCCGAAAACTGTGAAAGGATAAAACCATGGCAGGTTTCGACATCTTCGACACGATTGAACAGCTGCGCCAGCAGGGGGACGCTTTTTGCGTGGCAACTGTCCTTCGCACCGCCGACGCGACCTCGGCCAAGGCGGGCGGCAAGGCAGTAGTCACGCGAGACGGTCGGATATTGGGACATCTGGGTGGAGCCTGTGTGCAGCGCGTTGTACGGGCATCAGCTCAGGAAGCACTTACAGGTGGCTTTCCGAAAATGATCCGCGTGAAACCCTCGGACAAGGTGGTGGCAATGACAGACCCGGACGGCGTGGAAACCTTCAAGAGCGGTTGCCCTTCGGGTGGAACGGTCGACTTGCTGATTGAGCCGTATCAGCATGCGCCGCGTTTGATCATCTTTGGAGAGTCCCCGATTGCCCATGCCCTCGCAGAGCACGCAGCGCTTATCGGATTGCGTGTTTGCTTGCCCGAAGGTTCTGAGAGTGAAGTGGATTTTACCAGTTTCGATCCGAAAAACTTAAGCGCTTTGGGTGTTGAGCCACGCGATTTCGCAGTGGTCGCTTCGCAGGGAAAAGGTGATGGCGCCGCATTGAAAGCCGCGCTCGAGACACCGGCGCGCCGTGTGTCAATGGTTGCGAGCCACCGAAAGGCTGAGGTGTTGTGCGACAGGTTGGAAGCGCAAGGTTTGAGTTCTGCACAAACCAAGCGGCTCAAGTCGCCTGCCGGTTTGGACATCCATGCGATCGACCCACACGAAATTGCCCTGTCGATCCTTGCTGAAATTATCCTTTGGCGGAACTCAGATAAATCCGAGGAGACTTCGCATGAAGAAAAAATGGCTTAACTGGTTGGCGTCCTTCCGGGCTGCAAAACCGGATTCGACCCCGGAAGAAGCGACCGAGGTGGCACTTCGTGTTTTCCCAAGATGTTGTTGAGAAAAGGATCCTCAGATGGAGCTAAATGACGAAATTCGCATCTCTGCGCCCCGAGACGTAGTGTACCGCGCGCTGAATGACCCGGATGTCCTGCGCGAATGCATTCCTGGGTGCGAAGAGCTTATCCAGCATTCACCTGAGCATCTTGAGGCCAAAGTTGTGCTGAAAATCGGCCCCGTTAAGGCGCGATTCAATGGCGAGGTTACGCTGGACAATTCAGAAGCGCCTGATGCGTTCTCGTTGAGTGGAGAAGGGAAGGGAGGAGCCGCGGGTTTCGCAAATGGTGGCGCTGATGTCTCTCTTGTGGCTGATGGGGAAGAAACAGTGCTGTCTTATACCGCCAAGGTCGCAATTGGCGGTAAAATTGCACAACTGGGCAGCAGGTTGATCTCAGGAACTGCCAAAAAACTCTCGGTCAAGTTTTTTGACAGGTTTGGGGAAGTTGTTGCCGATCAATACGTTGGCTAAGCGCAGCGGCCAAACTTAACGAACGTGCTTTGCGTTGCGGCGGTCCTTTCGACTTCCGCAACGCAGTGCGACTTGCGGGTTTAGGGTGAGACGCATTCATTTATAGGGTGAATCTGCTTAAATTTTAGGCCGCCGGGCGTGCATTCGGTTAATATTTGATCGGATGACGCGAAACTAGGCATTCTGCGACGGTGCAAATTGGCGTTTCGGCGCGTCAGCAAGGAAACAGATGGCACCAACAGGTCTTCCAAAGGTGCCTTATTACTCAAGCTGCTGTTATAAAACCCGCGCAAAGTGCGAACCCACCACGCGCCGCTGGTTCAGTTAACCTAAGCACCAAGCTGCTGGGCGCTAAGAGTGTATTAGACAGGTTTCACCATTCCGGGTCCTTCAAGTGCTTGTTCCCAAGAACCACAACGCCGCATTTGGAGGCGGTTCTTCTCAACACGGCCGGTGGAGTGACCGGGGGCGATAGATTTCGGTTTTCAGGCAAAGCTGCAGAAGGCACTACGCTGACGCTGACAACGCAGGCTTGCGAACGTGTCTACAAAGCGCAGCCTGAAGAAATCGGCCAGATTACCAACCACCTGACAGTTCAGTCTGGCGCTCGTGTGAATTGGTTGCCGCAAGAGACGATCCTGTTCAACGATAGCGCGTTGGAGCGTCGGCTGAAGATTGATTTAGCTCCTGAAGCTGAGTTGTTGATGGTCGAGCCGCTGGTCTTCGGGCGCGCGGCGATGGGAGAGCGGCTCAGCAAAATCCGTCTCAGTGATCGGATCGAGATGCACCGCCAAAAAGGTCCGGTTTTTCTGGATGCGATACGGTTTTCAGGCGACTTGAACGCTCATCTGTCCAAGCCGCATATCGCAAACGGCGCTGGGGCAATGGCGTTGATCGTATTTGCCTCGAAGGCTGTGGAAGCTCATTTGGGTCCGGTTCGCGACATGCTGCCGGATACGGCAGGGGCGACACTTATAAAAAACGAACTGCTGATTGTTCGCGCCCTGGCTGAAAACAGCTTTGCCTTGCGCCGTACCTTGATGCCGGTTTTGCGGCAACTGAACAAAGGCACATTACCCCGATGCTGGATGCTCTGACATGAACCTGACCCCACGTGAAAAAGAAAAGCTGTTGGTCGCCATGGCCGCGGAAGTTGCCCGCAAGAGACTGGCCCGCGGCGTTAAGCTGAACCACCCCGAAGCCATCGCCCTGATTACGGACGCCGTGGTCGAAGGTGCGCGCGATGGTCGATCGGTCGCTGACATGATGCAAGCCGGGGCTGAAGTCATCAGCCGGGAACACTGTATGGAAGGCGTGCCAGAGATGATCCACGAAGTACAAGTCGAGGCAACGTTTCCCGATGGAACCAAGCTTGTCACCGTCCACAATCCCATTCGATAGTAAAAAAGGAACGCGTTATGATCCGCATGCTCTTTCCCGCCCTTGTTCTTTCTGGCCCGGCAATAGCCCACACTGGCACGCATATTCACGCACACCCAACCGACTATGCCACGTTGGGCGCTGGGCTGGCTTTGATTGCTTTTGCTCTCATCGCGCTGCTGACCAAGCTGACCAAATGATTCCGGGTGAGGTCATTCCGGCCGACGGCTCACTGACGCTGAACGCCGGGCGCAGCAGTCGCCTTGTTATGGTCGCCAATACAGGTGACAGGCCAGTACAGGTCGGCAGCCATTACCACTTTGCCGAGGCGAACGCTGCCCTGGATTTTGATCGCCATGCAGCTTTGGGGATGCGGCTGGATATTCCTGCGGGGACGGCCGTTCGATTTGAACCGGGTCAGGCCCGCGAAGTGATGCTGGTTCCTTATGACGGGCGGCGGCACATTTATGGTTTTAACATGCACATCATGGGGGCTTTGAAAGATGCCGGGCAAGATCAGCCGGAGTGATTATGCCGCCATGTTCGGCCCAACTGTGGGTGATAAGGTTAGGTTGGCCGACACCGATCTTATTATCGAGGTGGAAAGAGATCTGATTGTGGATCGCGCGACAGCCGCGCGGTTCAGCAAAACGGGTCACCGCGAAGACGTCTATGGCGAAGAAGTCAAGTTTGGCGGCGGTAAAGTAATCCGCGACGGGATGGGGCAATCTCAGGTCACGCGTGCTCAGGGGGCTGTTGATACGGTGATCACCAACGCTCTGGTCGTTGATCATTCCGGTATCTACAAGGCAGATGTGGGGCTGAAGGACGGGCGGATCGCCAAAATCGGCAAAGCAGGGAACCCCGATACGCAGCCGGGTGTAGACATCATTATCGGCCCGGGGACCGAGGCCATCGCAGGCGAGGGGCGCATCCTGACGGCAGGCGGGTTTGATAGTCATATTCATTTCATTTGCCCCCAGCAGATCGAAGATGCGCTGCATTCCGGCCTGACGACCATGCTTGGTGGTGGCACCGGTCCTGCACATGGCACTCTGGCGACCACCTGCACGCCGGGGCCCTGGCATATCGGCCGGATGTTGCAAGCGGCGGATGCCTTTCCCATGAACCTGGCCTTCGCGGGGAAGGGCAACGCCTCACTGCCAGCGGCGCTGGAGGAACAGGTCAAGGCAGGCGCTTGCGCGATGAAACTGCACGAGGACTGGGGAACAACCCCTGCCGCCATCGACTGCTGCCTTTCGGTTGCGGATGCGATGGACGTGCAGGTGATGATCCATACCGACACGCTGAACGAATCTGGTTTTGTAGAAAATACCGTGGCTGCCATGAAAGGCCGAACGATCCATGCCTTCCATACCGAAGGTGCAGGTGGCGGCCACGCCCCAGACATCATCAAGATCTGCGGCGAGAACCATGTTCTGCCATCCTCGACCAACCCAACACGCCCCTTCACCGTCAATACGGTTGAAGAGCACCTGGACATGCTGATGGTATGCCATCACCTTGACAAATCCATTCCCGAAGACGTGGCCTTTGCCGAAAGCCGTATCCGGCGAGAGACCATCGCGGCCGAGGATATCCTGCACGATATGGGCGCCTTCTCGATCATCGCGTCTGACAGTCAGGCAATGGGCCGCGTGGGCGAGGTGCTGATCCGTACGTGGCAAACCGCCGATAAAATGAAGAAACAACGCGGGCGTCTGAGCGAGGAAACCGGAGACAACGACAATCTTCGTGTTCGGCGTTACATTGCAAAGTACACTATCAACCCGGCCATTGCGCATGGACTGAGCCACGAAATCGGCAGCATCGAAGAAGGCAAGCGTGCCGATCTGGTCCTGTGGAACCCAGCCTTTTTCGGAGTGAAGCCCGAGATAGTTTTGCTGAGTGGTACCATTGCTTGCGCTCAAATGGGTGATCCCAACGCTTCGATCCCTACACCGCAACCTGTTTATAGCCGCCCGATGTTTGGCGCCTATGGGAGATCGGTTGAACATTCCGCGATCACATTTGTCTCGCAGGCCGCGCAGGAGGATCGGATCGGTGATACACTGGGATTAGCCAAGCAAACCGTGGCTGTACGGAACACACGGGAGATCGGCAAACAGGACCTTCTGCTGAACAGTGCGACACCTCATGTCGAGGTTGATCCGGAAACCTACGAGGTGCGGGCAGACGGCGAATTATTGACCTGCCAACCCGCTGAAGTGCTGCCAATGGCGCAACGCTATTTTTTGTTTTGACTAAGAATTGTGCTGCGTTGCAGCGCGCGCAACGGAGCCATGAGCAAACATGCACTACTCAATGAGGCCGATATGACAAATATTCAAACCCAAGGGAGGACCAACGATTACGAGGGTCCAAATGGCAGACTCAGCAACTCAGACGCACGCACGGATTTCGCTGCGTGGCTTGATCGCATCCATCGGGTCATCAATCTTTTCAGTTCTAATGAGCTTGGCCGAAGCGCAATCGCGCGTGCGGCAAGTCAACTACTTGCAATCGCTCAGCGACGAAGAACTGAAAAAGCGCGGCCTTACGCGCGAACGGATTGTGCATCAGGTATTTGCGGATTCTATCTGGCTCTGACTGTTTCCGGTGCTGAGGAGGGGATCGCATGACTGCCCTTCTGTGTACCGCGCGTCAGTATTCGGGTCACACGCACAGCGACCCGGCGGACAGCTTGTACCTGACCTATGATGATCGGTTCCTGCGTCGCAAGGTTCTGACATGCGAAAGTGGCGAGCAGATATTGATCGATCTGGCGCAGACAACGTCGTTAGATCACGGAGGCGCGCTGATCCTCGATGACGGGCGCGAGGTGGAAATCCGGGCAGCGCCGGAAGCTTTGCTTCAGGTGACAGCCCCGGACCTGACGCGCATCGCCTGGCACATTGGCAATCGTCATACACCGTGCCAAATCGAGAAAGACCGCCTGTTCATACAGGTCGACCATGTCATCAATGACATGCTTTTGAAAATCGGTGCTACGGTGCAGGAAGTGCACCAACCGTTCACACCCGAAGGTGGCGCTTATGGTCACGGTCGGACTCATGGCCACACCCACTGACACCGATATCCTGACCTTGGCCCAATGGCTGTCCCCTGCGTACCCTGTCGGGGGTTTTGCCTATTCTCATGGCCTGGAGGCAGCGATTGACGAAGGGTGTGTCACGTGCTCACAGGACGCCGAAGAATGGATTTCGGATGTGCTGGAGCACGGCTCGGGGTGGAATGACGCGTTGTTTGTTGTCGCGGCATACAGGGCGCGGACACAAGGTGAACTGGTCAACATCGATGCGACCGCACGGGCCTTCTGCGCGTCATCCGAACGGCTTATGGAGACCGATTTGTTGGGGCAGGCGTTTGGAAATGTGACGCGAGATGTCTGGAAGTTGGATCTACGCCAACTTACGTACCCGGTCAGTGTAGGGCAAGCTGCCTGTCGGCAGAATCTCCCCGTGTCTTTAACGACCAAGATGTTTCTGCAAGCATTCGCCAGCAATCTTGTAGCTTGCGCAACGCGCCTAGTTCCTTTGGGCCAAACTGACGCGCAGCGATTGATCCGCACCCTTACACCATTGTGTGAGAAGATCGCTAGCAGGGCACAAAAGGCTGGCTTGGATCAACTGAGCTCAACAGCGTTTCTGACGGACATCGCATCCATGAAGCACGAAACACAATATTCGAGGATATTCCGAACATGACGAATATGAACGGCCCACTTCGCGTCGGCATTGGCGGCCCGGTAGGAGCTGGAAAAACCACGTTGACCGCTGCACTGTCCGAAGCTCTTCGAGATGTCTGTTCAGTGGGCGTCATAACCAATGATATTTACACACAAGAGGATGCCGAAGCGCTTATGCGTATGCAAGTCCTGCCCAGGGACCGGATCATTGGCGTGGAAACCGGAGGCTGCCCGCACACTGCAATTCGCGAAGACGCCTCGATCAATCTGGCCGCTGTCGCTGAAATGCAGGCGCGTCATCCTGATCTGGACGTTGTGCTGATTGAAAGTGGTGGTGACAATCTGTCCGCGACGTTCAGCCCCGAACTTGCTGACCTTACAATCTATGTAATTGATGTGGCTGCTGGCGAGGAAATACCTAGAAAAGGTGGGCCAGCGATCACCAAGTCGGACATCCTGGTAATCAACAAAACCGATCTGGCACCTCATGTCGGTGCGTCGTTGGAGGTTATGGAACGAGACGCGCAAAAGATGCGCAAAGGAAGACCTTTTCTGTTCTCGTCACTTCGCAATCGAAAAGGGGTTGGCGCAATTGTGGATTTGTTGGAGCAGACAGGAGGTCTGAGAGTGTCAGGGGCCAGTTAGCTGCGTAACAGACGATGCTAAAAGGCCCACCTAATCATCTAATCTGGTAGTAGAATGACAGTTTTCGACTGACGCCGCCAGGTGGGCGCGGGAACGGCGCGGCGGTGCGAACCTGTTGCTTTGCGGCGCGCTCTATATCGGGTGAGCCAGAGCTTTCGACAATATCGACCCACGCCAAAGTGCCATCGGGACTGATTTCAAAAAACACGCGCGCATATCCGCGCGCTGCGACATAGACAATCGGGGCCCGGTTTAAATGAACCAGAACCTCACCGGCATAATTCGTTGAATCCGAGTTTCCTGGGCCGCGCCCACCAGATCGATTGCTGCTTCTGCTTTGTCGAAAGACGTCCACACCTTCTCTTTTGAAGGCAGAGAGCGGCGATTCAATCGTCTGCTCTGGAAAGCGCAGATTGTCAAAATTGTTGAAACGCTCCAATGTTCTTGGTTGGGCGGGTTGCGCGTCGCGGTTGGGCGGCCGTGGTCGAAGCGACGAAACCAGCGCTTGTTCGGTTTCGTCTGCTTCCGCTTCGGGGATGGGCAGATCTGCCTCCTCATCCAACGGTTCCTGGGTTGCTTGGGGTGTTACAGGTTCGACGGTTTCACCGTTTTCCGGGTCGATTGGAGATAGCTCTGCCGGCAAAGCGGCAAGCTGTTCTTCTGATACCGGATCTTCGACCGAAGACGGTTCAACCGGAGATGCTGTTTGATCTGGGGGCGCTTCTGGCGTTTCAGTCACGGTGTCAGACCCTGCGGTTTGCGCAGCTTCACCGGTATCATCCGGGCCCTGTTCCACAGGTTCGGTGACCGCTTCTTCCGGTGCTCTGGGCTGAATGATTGCGGAGTCTCCGGTATCGGGCGCGTAGGTCTGTTTTGGGTCGGGCGACGCGACACGGGCGTCGCTTGTGGGGGCTTCGGCCTCTCTGGGCTCAATTGGCGGTTCTTCCAGAGGGGGTGGTGTCTCTGCCGGTTCGGGTTCGACAGGTTCAAGCCGGGCATCTGCAAACTCTTCAAAACTGTTGCTCAGTTGGACAGTATCTGTACGGCTTTCACCTGCGGCTTGGTTTGACAGGTTTGGCACGGTCAGGCTCAGGCCCGCGAGATGCATCAACAGCGATACCGAGATCGCGAGAATCGCGACAAAGATAGACCGCCTGATCATTCGAGGGCCTGTTCTGTCACAAGAAAAACCGACGGAGCGCCTAACCGGCGCAGGGTGGTGGTGATTTCCATCAATCGGGGCGCAGACGCATTTCTGTCTGGCACGATGCGCACCGGCCCGGATTCTCGATCGGCCATGAAAGCTTCGGCGTCTGTTGGCCTGCCGCGAAAGCTCAACGTTCCGTCCTGATGAAGAACAAGCGCATCGGGTGGTTCACGGCCTTCAAGATCTGCAGTGTTCACCAATTCCAGGTCCGGATCCAATGGAGGAGCTATTGTGCCGGCGATCAGAAAAAAGATTAGAATAAGAAAGACAACATTGATCAGCGGGATGGTTGAATCGCGGTTTCGGCTGGTTCGGATGTGGCGGATCATTCTTTTACTCCAACACTCTAACCATGAGACCTTCGCGCCCGCGCAGGCGAACAAGAAGGTCCACAAGGCGTTGTGCGGACGTATCCGGATCAAGGCTGATAAAAACCTGACCGGACTGAATCTGACTGTCCAAGTCGTCAAGCGACGTAACTTGGCCATTCAGCGCGACCCGCTCGGCGCCGAGCTGCACAAAAAAGCGTTCGATTGTCGTTGTTTCGTTTGCTGCGCCCTGGGTTGCACTGCTGAGTTCAATCTCGCTGAACCTCGAGAAAGTCGAGGACAGCATGAAGAACAGCAAAAGCAGAAAGATCACGTCGATCAGGGGCGTCATCGACATCCGCCGCCGGACAAATGGTGCCGTGTTACGCATGTTCTGGTGCAGCCGAAACCCGTGCGGTACCTGCTGCGCTATTGATCGAGGGCCCGGGCACCAGAACCGTGCGCAGGGCTTTGTCCGCAAACACACGCTCGCGCGCTGTGCGGCTTTCGAGCCAAGACAAGACCATGGAGGTTGGCATTGCAACGGCCAGCCCCACCGCAGTGGTTATCAAGGCGACCCAGATGCCGCCAGCCAGAACCGAAGGATCCACTGACGACCCTGCGGCCTGCAGGCTCTGAAACGCGCTGATCATACCAAGAACGGTGCCAAATAGTCCCAGTAAGGGTGCAAGCTGCGCCACAGTGTCCAACAGGCGAAAACCGCGCTCAAGCCCGGCAAGCACAAGGCCGGTTTCGGCATCCAGTCTGTCATCGGCTCCGGCTACGCCCGCTGCATCCATCGCCGCGCCGACAATAGGGGCCAGATAACTTTTGCTACCGGCCAGCTTTGCTCGGGCGGCGTGTTGGTCGCCAGCGTCCCATGCGGCAAGTGCTTCGGACAGCACTTTATGTCTCCCGACACCACAGGCCGCAAATTGCCAGAGTTTGTAAAGAGTGACAGCCAGCGTCAGCACGGACATCGCGATCAGGATCGCCACGACCGGCCCGCCAAGTGCGAAAATCTCACGAAGTGCGGTTAAAGGACTCATCCCAAAAGCTCCATGGCTACTCGACTGCTCAGCGACAGGGTCTTTCCGCATACCTGGCTTTCAGCGCCATCGACCAGGCAAGAGTTCGTTCCGTTTATCAAGACCTGCCCAACTTCGGCGCAAGTTCGGTTTGGTAAATCAAACTGGCGTACTCGAGGCCTGTCCGCCGGCAAGTCACGGAAATCGAACAGGGACAAGGTCACAACACCACCTTCGGCATCAAAAACAACGGTTTCAAATACCGCGCCATCAATCGTAAGCCCGGTTTCATTCTTGGCCAAAAAGGTTAGCCTGCATGATCCGGTGACATCCTGGACCGCATTCAGTTCTACGAAGAGTTTGCCATCATGTTTGGTGTCAGATTGCGCTAGCGCGGTAGACGACAGGCTGGCGCAAAACGCTGCCGCTGCTAAAATGCGACTGGAAAACATAAACTTACTCCGTTTTGCTGCGCTCGTTTCAGGGGCGGCACGATCAGTTGACCTATTTGTTTGTCGACCCAGTCATTCGTCAAGTAAAGCCTAACCAAGGGTCGTGGGGTAAAAGGATCGTCAGCGCAAGTTGATGAGTGCTTTCACAAGCTAAGAGATACGGGGCGCAAACAGAATTTCAACTGTGCACGGCAACACCGATCCTGGCCATTTCTGCGCCTCGGAAAAAGTAAGACTTTATCGTGCTTGGCAACCAAGAAAGGCCCATCCACTTGCCGTGTCAGAGGTGCGGGAAACGATGGTTTGATAGTGACTTGAACATTAAACTTGCTAAACGCGCATGAAATGGCGCATATTTGTCTATATTTTTTGCACATAAAATAACAAAAAATTATGCTTTTGCAGGGGCGATCATCGAGCACAGTGCGATTTGCACACATCAGGACCCAAAGGGGGAAGGGGCTCGGTTTTGTCGTGGTTAAAGATTGTATTGGTTCTTTGCCTTGTTGTTACCATGCCGTTGCAAGCTGTTGCCAACATTGGAAAAGTTATCAGCGCCAAGCAGGGCGCCCAGCTTGTTCGTGAAGGAAAAGCGCAGCCTGTTGTTTCTGGTATGGATGTCGAGTCCGGAGATGCGATCACCACAGATCAAACGGGTTTGATCCAGATAGTCTTTGTGGATGACACTAAGATCGCAATTGGTCCCAACGCCCGCATGGTGCTGGATGTGAGCCTGTTGCGCGGCAATCGCAAAGCCAAAAGCTTTGCAGTTCAGGCGCTGGGCGGCAGCTTTCGGTTCATTTCCGGTAAAAGCCGAAAGCGCGCTTATTCAATCACGACACCTTCGGCGACAATGGCAGTGCGCGGAACAACCTTCGACATGTGGGTCGTTTCCGAACAGCAAAGCGCAATGCTTGTGCTTGAGGGGACGGTCAGAATGTGTGGGGTTCAGGGCACCTGCAGATCTTCGGGGCGTCAGTGCAGCATGTACGCAACAAGCGGAAGCGGAGCCGTCGGGCGCCCTGCAAGTCAGGCGCAATACGAACAGGCTTTGCAAAGCGGCTTTCCCTTCATTCAATCTCAGGAAGGTCTGTTGCCCCCGTTACAGGTCAGAGTTGAAGGTTGCGCCGGAGAAGCCGCGCCCATACGTCGTGTCAAGCCAAACAGGGCAGAGCCTCGCGACGCGCCCCCGCAACGGCGGGAAAGAACGGACACCGTAGACGCGACTCCTGCGTCAAGCCCGTCAACTTCGGGACAGAGTGAGCCCGAAAGACCAGAGCCGCAACAAGAGGAACCGGAAAGAGAGGAACCGGAACAAGAGGAACCGGAAAGAGAGGAACCGGAACAAGAAGAGCCTGAAAGAGAGGAACCAGAGCGGGAAGAACCAGAAAGAGAAGAAATCGATCATGAGGAGCCAGAGCGCGTAGAACCGGATCACGAAACGACCGATAGAACGGAATCTGAAGAAGGGTTCTCAACAAACGTTTTTGATTGACGGCGCGTTTTTCCTCTTTCCCGGAGGATGGTGTGAGCGAAAAGACACGTAAAACCAAGAATGGGCGATGGGCCTTTCGTCTTGTTGGGCTGGTCCTGATCCTCTTTGGCTGTTTCATCCGTGCAGTGGATCCTTACCCGGTTCGAATGACTCGCCTGGTTTATTTCGATGTGCTTCAAAGGTTGTCTCCGCGAGAATTCAATCCGGATCTTCCCATACGCGTCGTGGATATCGATGAAGATGCGTTGGCCAATTGGGGACAGTGGCCCTGGCCGCGCACTCTGGTCGCTCAAATGGTGAAGAATCTGGGCGACTACGGTGCAGCAGCCATCGCTTTCGATATGCTTTTCGCCGAGCCTGACAGGTATTCACCATCACGCCTTCTGAACGATCCATCGCTTAAGGGTATTTTGACGGTGGAGCACCATGCCCAGAAGCTGGACAACGATGTGTTGCTTGGGATGGAAATAGCATATTGGCCAGTTGTTCTGGGTGCCGCTGCGCGTCTATCGCAGGAAGGTAAAACCATCACGCCCAAAGCAGGAATTGTCGAATTTGGGGAAAACCCTGCAGAGGGTTTGATTTCGGTTCCTCATTGGACGCCAATCGCGCCTCCGCTGGACCGAACTGCGGCAGGAATTGGTGGCGTCAATGTCTCACCCATTGGTGGAACTGGTATCGTGCGCCGCGTGCCGGTTCTTTGGGACGGGCCGGACGGGCCCATGCCAGGTCTGGCAATCGAATCTCTGAGGGTTGCACTGGGGGAAACCACCATTTTTGCCGAAGGCGCGTCAGACGAAGCAGGCATCATGCTGGCTGTTGAAGTCGGGGGCTACCGGATGCCAACAACCGAGAACGGTGAACTTTGGCTGAAATACCGGCGTGACACACCTGACCTTTATATTTCGGCTAACGATGTCATGGCAGGTTCCTCCGATCCGTCTTTGCGGGCCGAAATCGAGGGCCGCATAATACTCGTGGGCACATCTGCTGCCGGTCTGTTTGATATTCATCAAACGGCGCTTGGCGAAAGTGTCCCAGGTGTTTCAATTCATGCGCAGATGATCGAGCAAGTTTTGACCCAAGAGATGCTGAGCCGGTCTGATGTAACGGCGGCGCAGGAGTTGCTTGCCTTTGCCCTTTTGGGACTTGTCGTTATTGCTGTCATGTCCATTTTTGGTGCTGTTGCCTCCTTTATTGCTGGTGGCATTGCCGCGGCTGCCGTTCTGACGATCAGTTGGCTGGTCTTTCAGAATCAGTCTGTGTTGTTTGACGCGACCTTCCCATTAATCGGGGGTATGGTGAATTTTGGTCTGTTGGCAGGCTACTTGTTCATTTCGACCGAACGCGAAAAGCGTGAGATTCGAAAGGTGTTTTCGCACTACGTTGCCCCTGAAATTCTCGATGAAATGGAAAGTACGGGCCACCAATTGCAGCTGGGAGGAGAGACCCAGGAAATCACCGTTATGTTCTCGGATATTCGGGGTTTTACGTCTCTGTCCGAAACAGCATCCGCCACCGAGCTCGTCTCCGTTCTGAACGCGCTGTTTTCCAAAATTGGGGATCAGGTCCTGCGCGAGCGCGGAACGATCGACAAATTTATTGGTGACGCGATCATGGCCTTCTGGAACGCGCCAATCCCTGTTGCAGACCATCCGTGCCGTGCAGCATTCGCGGCGCTCAAGATGCGAAGCGCGTTAGAAGAATTCAATGAGTCCAGCATTATGCGAAACAGGCAACCCATTGCTTTGGCAACAGGAATTGCCACAGGACAGGCGTGCGTTGGGAACATCGGATCAGAAAAGCGCTTCAATTATACTGTTATCGGCGACGTCGTGAATGTCTCAGCAAGGCTTGAACAAAGTTGCCGTGCGGTTGACTATGATATTGTCGTATCAAACGGGGTTTCCCGCGCGGGGCAAGCGGATCTGGCATTGTTGGAGGCAGGGCGTGTTGATCTGAAAGGTAAAGCCAACCCCGAACCTGTGTTTGTTCTGGTGGGGGATCAATCGGTCCTGAAGGCGCGGGCGTTCCAGGATCTTACTTCTCTGCACAGCGAATTGATTTCAGCGATAAAAAGCCGACACCCTCAGGGCAGGATCGAAGAACTGTGCCGGCGCTGCGAAGATCTGGCTGAAGACATCGAGCCAGGTCTCCGCCGGTTTTACCGTGCGCTTCTTGGCAGAACGGCTGATTTCAGATCGGACATGCCATCGGGTCAACTCATGTTCACCAGGTACAACCAGCGGGTAGGGGCCGAGTAGACCGCGATGCGATCTTGGTTTCGTTCCCTCACAGACAGTCGTGACTCAATAGAACAGACCTAGCGGGCTAACGTTAAAGCATCCTTGCGCGTTGCGTCTCTTCGGTGACGTGGCCGGTATTGCGAACTGAAAGTCCATGCCGTGCTGAATTTCGCACAATAGGGTGTCTCTTTTCTTGAAATTGGCGTAATACGTTAGCGCAAACTATTTTGCCGCAAGTAAGTAGTGACCCGGCGCAGGCCCGCCTGCGTCACGAAGCTCTACGGTAGGCAAGAAGGGGGGAGAACAGGTGTATCTTGGTCTGGATCTGGGGACGTCCGGTCTCCGTGGTATTGTCGTTGATGAAGGCGGCCATGTGCTGGCCGAGGCCGATGCAAGTGTTGAAACCTCAACACCTCGTTCCGGGTGGTCCGAGCAGGTGCCGGGTGAGTGGATTGAGGCCTGCCAAAAAGTGGTTACCCAATTGCGAAAGGCAAATGCCGCGGCTTTTTCCGCTGTGCGTGCTGTTGGTTTAAGTGGGCACATGCACGGTGCCACACTGATCGACAAAGATGGAAACGCATTACGGCCATGCATTTTGTGGAACGACACGCGATCCGCGCTTGAGGCTGCTGATCTGGACGGTGCCGCGAGGATGCGTGCGATCACGGGTAATATCGTGTTCCCGGGTTTCACCGCGCCTAAACTGGAATGGGTGCGCAGGCATGAGCCCGAGGTCTTCGAAAAAGTCTTCAAAGTACTGTTGCCAAAAGATTATCTTCGTTTGTGGCTGACGGGCGAGTATATCAGCGACGTGTCAGACAGCGCCGGAACCGCGTGGCTGGATGTTGGCAGTCGCGAATGGTCCGACACAGCGCTTGAGCAAGGTCACATGCACCGCGATCAGATGCCAGAACTGGTTGAGGGCAACGCTGTCGGAGGGCAGTTGCGGCCCGAGATATTGCAGAACTGGGGATTGGCCGGGCCTGTAATTGTTGCAGGCGGCGCAGGCGACAATGCAGCAGCAGCCTGCGGTATTGGCAGCATTAACGAGGGGACGGGTTTTCTGTCATTGGGTACCTCTGGTGTGCTGCTGGTGGCCAAAGAAAGTTATGCACCCGCGCCGGAAACAGCGGTTCATTGCTTTTGTCACGCCGTGCCTGAGCGTTGGATTCAGATGGGCGTCATTCTGTCTGCCACAAACAGCTTGAACTGGCTGTCTCGAAACTTGGGACAGCCCGTTGGGGCGTTGGCGTCGGCGCTACCGGATCAGATCAATGGGCCGTCTGGTACGACCTTTTTGCCTTATTTGTCAGGGGAACGGACGCCGCATAACGACAGCGCCATCCGAGGCGCATTCCTTGGACTGGATATCGCCACGGATCCGAAGGCTCTGACGCAATCCGTGATGGAAGGTGTTGCCTTTGCCATGCGTGATTGCCTTGAGGCGCTCAAGGCCACGGGAACCACGCCAGAAAGCCTGACCGTTGTGGGCGGCGGAGCGCGATCTCGGTTCTGGCTAAAGACACTGGCGACTGTCCTTAATACACGTCTTGTTCTGCCCAAGGGGAGTGAGTTTGGTGCCGCGACCGGCGCAGCGCGTCTGGCGGCCTGCGCATTACGGGGGGCAGACCCGGCGGGCGTCATGACCCCTCCGGAAACGGCTGAAGTCATTGTGCCAAGGACCGAGCTATGCGACGGGTATGAGAATGCCTATCAGCTTTATCGCCAATACTATGCGGCGTTGGCACCGCTTTCCGCGTCTTGATGGCGGGGCAACGCTCAGCAACCATAGAACGGGTTGTGCTGGAAGACGGTGACATGTCCGCCTCATTGCTCAGCTATGGTGCGATCACCCAAGGGTGGTGGTTGGGGCAAACGCCACTGATACTGGGCTATGACACACCGCAGGACTATCTGACGGACCCATATTACCTGGGTGCAATCGTCGGGCGCTTGGCCAACCGTGTCAGTGGGGCGCAGTTCGATTTTCTGGGTGAAGCCATCAGAGTTACGGCGAACGAAGGCAAAAACGCGCTACACGGCGGTCGGGATGGTCTGTCCCATCAGTATTGGAGTGTCGAGAAAACTGCTCTAAATCAGGCGGTTTTGTCGATAACTTCACCTGATGGTGAGGGCGGGTTTCCTGCGGAAGTCCAGTTCGTGATAAAGGTGGAGCTGGCTTATCCGTGTCTGATCTATACGATCACGGCGCATCCGGATCGGCCCACGCCGATCAGCATCGCGCAGCACAATTATTACTCACTTGGTTGCCCGCAGGGCATTCTCGATTGCCGTCTCAAACTACATGCCAAAACCCTTCTTGAATTGAACGCAAACGCCATACCCACCGGCCGCATTCTAAAAGCCGATGCAGAAAGCCTGGATTTCACGCGCGGTCGCGTAATCGGTCAAGAAGCTGGCTTTCTTGACCACTATTTTGTGTTTGAAGATGGACGGGACGTGACCATGCCTGTTGCAGAAGTCGAAACGCCATCGGGTTTAAAGATGAAGGTTTATTCAGATCAACCGGGCGCACAGGTCTATGCAGCAGCACATTTGTCTGATCCTTTCAGACCCGGGGCGGCGCTTTGTATTGAGCCCGCCGGATACACCGACGCGGTGAACAATCCGGCCTTTCCTTCTGTGATCTACACGCCGGAAAAACCCTATCGTCAGAAGCTTAAGCTTGAGATTGTCGAGGATTGAACATGAAAGCTCGGATTTCGGCAGTTTCAATAGGCTTTTGGCTGATGGCATCAGCACTTCAGGCGCAGGACCTTGGACCCGTTCCGAAATTTCTTGAGCCGGACCTGGAACGTGTCGAACTGGGACAGTTGTTGTTTTACGACCCCATTCTTTCGGGGAACAAGAATATCAGTTGCGCGACTTGCCATCATCCGAAACTGGGCACGTCTGATGGGCTTTCACTTGGAATCGGAGAAGGCGGTGTGGGGCTTGGGGCCGAGCGTAAGATCACTCAGGACAACTCTCCCGAACAGCGGATTCCGCGAAACTCGCCGGGCCTGTGGAATCTTGGTGCGTTGGAATTCACAACTTTTTTTCATGATGGTCGGCTGGAGGCTGATCCGTCACAACCTAATGGCATCAGAACGCCATTGGGGACGGATATGCGGCGCGGCTTTCAATCGGCTCTGGCTGCGCAAGCGATGTTCCCGGTGCTTTCACCTGACGAGATGGCGGGTCACTATTCTGAAAACGAGGTGAGCAAGGCGGTACGGCTTGGCTTGTTGACCCAGGAGGGCGGGGCCTGGGACCTGATCGCGGCGCGGGTGGCGGGGATACCGGAGTATTCGCAGCGGTTTGAGGACGTCGCGCCCGGGGAAGAGATCACCTTTACCGCCATCGCCAATGTCATCGCGGATTTCATCGCTTTTGAATGGCGGGCAGATAACAGCCTTTTTGACCGCGCGATGCGGGGTGAAGAAACTCTGCCCGCGACAGCGCAATTGGGTATGACCCTGTTTTACGGTGAGGCCGGGTGCAGCAGTTGTCATAGCGGATGGTTCCAGACGGATCACAGTTTCCATTCCATCGCCATGCCCCAGATCGGCCCCGGAAAAGCGGCCAGGTTCGAAAACCACGTGCGCGATGACGGGCGGTTGCGCGTCACAGGGGATGCAAGGGATGCGTTTGCTTTTCGCACGCCCTCATTGCGGAACGTGACACTGACCGCGCCCTATGGGCACAGTGGCGCGTATGCTGAGCTTGAAGATGTGGTGCGTCACCATTTGGATCCTGTGGCAGCCTTGCGCAATTATTCGGTCGAGAAAGCCGAACTGCCCGAATTTGATGGCGCGCTGGATGCCCAGGCTATGCAAGACCCCACGCATGTGGAGGCAATTGCCGCCTCAAACAAATTGGCCCCAATGAGCCTGAGCGATGATGACATCAACGCCATCCTGAGTTTCCTTGGCACTCTGGAGGACCCGGCAGTTCGGTTGGGGGTGCCCAAGACGGTTCCAAGCGGTTTGCCCGTTGACCAATAGTCAGCGGTCAGCGGCTAAGGCGTATCACCTGATTGGGGTTGGCGGTCCGCCAATCACTTGCTTTGCCATCGGGCCAGATCACCCTGATCTGTAAGCTTTCCGCATCGCCCAGACCAAAGTGGTGAAATCCAGCAATGCCACTGGCATGACCGCCGCCAACTGTGACTTCCCGGGTCTGCACTCCGGCGTCCGTTTTGACCTCGATAAAACTGCCGATGGCCAAGCGGTTGGGTTGTGCTTGACCCACATCCACCATCAACCAGTTGCCATTTTGCGGCTTGTTCTGAAAAACCTCCAGTGATGAACCGCGATTGACGACCACCATGTCCAGCCAGCCATCCCCGTTCAGATCGGCCAAGGCCCCGCCGCGGGACTTTGCCATAGAAGCCACGCCCGCTTGTTCTGCTGTTTCGACAAATTGCCCATTGCCGTTTTGTATCAGTAGGTTGTTTGGATCGGTTTGTGCAGCGTCTGGCATCTGTTCGACATTGCCCTTAGCGACAAAAATATCGTCCCGCCCGTCATTATTAACGTCACCGAATTGGGCGTGCCAGCCGGTTGAAGGACGACCATCACCACCTGTGTGTGGCCTGTGTGCTGTCGTCCCCCGATCATAGGTCGCGTCACGCCATGTCGGCCCCTTAGTCGACGGATCGAATGTCTGGAATTTTTGATCCCCCATCGAGGTCAGGTAGACGTCTGGAAACCCGTCGCCGGTCAAATCTCGCGAGGCGATGCCCATGCCCCAGATCGAATACGGCAGCCATCCGTCTGCGTGCTCATAAAGGCGTGGGGTGTTCTCCATCGCCCAAAGTTGCTCTTGCCCGTTGCGCACATAGTAGTGACGGTCGTTGCTGACACGCAGATCCGCACGCCCCGACCGCGCCCAGTCGGAAAACAGTACCGAGAGGGAACAGTGCCCGGGTTCCAGATGTACGGGAACGCCATATGAGCTGCCATCCGGTCGATACAGCAAAGTCGGCCCGCATGTCTCAAATGGTCCATCGGGGTTGTTGCGGTCAACGTAGGTGCCAAACGCCAGCGTGGGCAGCGCTTGCCCGCTTTCCCAAGTGGCAGAGAAACCCGTGGTCCAATGATCCTCAGAAGTGAAGTTCAGCGAGTTGAAAAGGTCGAACGCGCAATCCGGCCCGCCGCGCAGCAACAGATCTGAACCCACGCGCAGAACTGCCAGGTCAAGCAACCCGTCGCCATCTACATCCACCGGATATGCGCCGGTCACACCAGTCAGGGACAAAGCGCTGGGCGTGTCTGCCCGAAACTGAATGTCTTCCTCGGATACGTTCACAAAAAACTGCGCTGGGTTTGAACCTCCGGCAGCAAAAAGTTCGGGGCGGTCGTCGCCATTACAGTCGAAAACAGCGACCCCACCGCCCACAAAATGTTCCCACCCGCCGTCATAGATATGGGGTTGAACGTCAACGCCAAAAAACTGCGGGGAAGGCGCATCCGCCGCAACGGTTGTTGCTGTGGTCAGCAGGAAAGCCAAACTAGTTCGCATGTGCCGCCAATTCCCTGACTTTCAGAATCGAGACCTGTTCGATTCCATAAGCAGCCGCCCCCTTTGCCCACATTGAATCCCCCCAGTGATTCACTTTGATCGCGGGCAGGGGTGCGTCAACGCTGACGACACCGTTTCTGATACGCGTCATTACGTCTTCCGAGTGCAGATATTCAAAACTGCCCCTTGTGCCGGACAGGATAATGCATTCCGGATCGAACAAATTGATCAGGTTCGAAACCCCCATTCCAAACATTTGACCGGCCCGGGACAGTACGGAAATCGACCGAGCATCGCCGGCATTTGCGGCCGTAAGAATATCTGTAAGTGTGCGAGGATCCGTGGCCTGGCTGGCAATCGTCGCTTCGCGGATCAACGCGTATTCTCCGACATAGGCTTCCAGACATCCGCGCTGTCCGCACTGGCACAGCGCGCCGTCCAGTTGAACCTTCAAATGCCCGAACTCCGCGCCGCATCCGCGCTCGCCGCGATAAAGTTTGCCATCAACGACGATACCCAAACCGATGCCGTGTTCGATGGTCACAACCAGAAATGTTTTCAGCCCTTTTCCCAGCCCAAACAATTGCTCGGCCTTGGCCACCAGATTGGCGTCATTTTCGATAAAGGCGGGGCAGGGCAGCGCCTTGGACAAGAGCGGGCTCAGGTCTACGTTGCGTTCTGTCAAAGAAGACGACCAATGTACAAAGTTCTTTTCTGCGTCGATCAACCCCGCAATGCCGATACAGACGCCGGACAGATCAGACAGCGACCGGTTCGCAGTGCCACAGGCAAGGTCAAGGGCAGTGCGGATCGTTTGTGTGAAGATTTCGGGTGCCATACGCGCCTCATCCAATGGATGGGTATAAGAGGCGATTTCGGTACCTTCGAAATCCACCAAGATGACCGAGATCTGATGCCGCGCGACCTTTACACCCGCAATCATGTGACAACCGCCGTGCAGTTTCAAAAGCACACGTGGCCTGCCACGACGTGTGGATTTTGACTGCGACTCCCCTTCAATTTCCTGGATAAGACCGGCGGACAGCAGGTCTGCTGTGGCAGATGTGATTGTTGCAGGACTGGTTTCAAGCGCCGTGGCGATGTCAATTCGCGAGATGGCTTCGGTTGCGCGAATCTGCTCCAGCACCCGCAATCGGGTGATGTTTCTTTGGTCCGTGGCGTTTGAAGAAGCTTTGCTTTTCAGCATCTTGCCCTCGCGAATCTAATCCCTGTTTCAACCTAGGCGGTTTTTTCTGTTACCGATAGCATAAATATTTTACCGACTGAAATAAATATGCTACTCAGAATTATCGGGGCCACGAATCATGAAGCGATGGCTCAATGAAACCGGGAGGAAATCATGAAAAGAATTCTCAGCGCTTCCGCTGTGGCGGTGTTGATGGGTACGGCCGCTTTTGCCGAACCTGTTGTGGGCGTCAGCTGGTCGAATTTCCAGGAAGAGCGTTGGAAGACCGACGAGGCCGCGATCAAAGCCGCGCTCGAGGCGGGTGGAGCCGAATACATTTCGTCGGATGCGCAATCGTCCTCGGCCAAGCAGTTGTCGGACATTGAAAGTCTGATTGCTCAGGGCGTTGATGCACTGATCATTCTGGCACAAGACTCTCAGGCCATTGGTCCGGCGGTTCAGGCAGCCGCTGACGAGGGCATTCCAGTTATCGCGTATGACCGCCTGATCGAAGATGACCGGGCGTTTTATCTGACCTTTGACAACGTAGAAGTTGGCCGGATGCAAGCGCGCGCTGTATTCGACGCGATGCCCAAGGGTAATTACGTGATGATCAAGGGTTCGCCCACCGACCCGAACGCGGATTTCCTGCGTGGTGGTCAGCAAGAGATCATCCAGGGCGCCGTTGATAGTGGTGACATCGTGATTGTGGGTGAGGCTTATACCGACGGCTGGCTGCCTGCGAACGCGCAGCGCAACATGGAGCAGATCCTGACAGCGAACGAAAACAACGTTGATGCCGTGGTCGCCTCGAATGACGGTACTGCTGGTGGCGTTGTTGCTGCTCTGACCGCGCAAGGCATGGACGGTATTCCGGTCTCGGGCCAGGATGGTGACCACGCGGCGCTGAACCGTGTTGCCAAGGGCACGCAGACCGTCTCGGTTTGGAAAGACGCACGTGAGCTGGGCAAAGCTGCCGGTGAAATCGCGGTTGCGTTGAGCAGCGGAACAAGCCCTGCGGATGTCGAAGGCGCGATCAGCTGGACCTCGCCCGGTGGCACCGAGATGAACTCGGTCTTCCTGGCGCCTGTGCCGATCACCAAGGACAACCTGACCGTTGTGGTCGACGCGGGCTGGATCCCGCTGGAAGACCTTTGCCAGGGCGTCGAAAACGGCCCTGCGCCCTGTAACTAAACCAAGTTCCAAATCACAACGTCTCTGGCCCGCAAGGGTGGGCCAGAGATCATAGCTGAACATGAAAGATCGGATATGACCGAAACTTCGTCTCAGCCGGTACCCCAAAAAGCAAAGGCCAACCTGTTCCAGCAGCTGGAACTGGATATGCGGCTATTGGGCATGATCGGCGCCTTCATCATCCTGTGCATCGGCTTCAACATCGTTACGGATGGCCGTTTTCTGACACCCAGAAACCTGTTCAACCTGTCGATCCAGACCGTTTCGGTTGCGATCATGGCTTGTGGCATGGTGTTCATTATCGTCATGCGCCATATTGACCTGTCGGTTGGGGCGCTTCTGGCGACCACATCTGCGGTCATGGCGATGACTCAGACCGAGCTATTGCCCAACGTATTGGGAATGGGTTTGAACCACCCGGCGACCTGGGCGATCACTTTGGTCGTGGGTCTTGTGGTGGGCACATTGATCGGCGCCTTCCATGGTTGGATGGTGGGCTACCTGACCATTCCGGCCTTTATCGTGACGCTTGGCGGTTTTCTGGTCTGGCGCAACGTTGCCTGGTACATGACCGATGGCCAGACAATCGGCCCGCTGGACAGCAACTTCCTGATGTTCGGGGGGACAAACGGCACGTTGGGAACTACCGTCAGCCTTTTGTTCGGCCTTGCCGCCACTGCTATTGCGATCTGGGCGTTGTGGAGCGGCCGCCGGTCCAAAGCCGCCCACGGGTTCCCTGTGAAACCTGTTTGGGCTGAGACAACTCTGGCTGGAATCATTGGCATCGCCATCATGGGCTATGTCCTGATCGTCAACAGCTATGCAATCCCGACCCGCCGTCTGGAACGGATGTTCGAAGCGCGGGGTGAGACCTTGCCCGAGGGGCTGATTGTTGGCTACGGCATTCCGATCTCGGTTCTGATCCTGATCCTGGTGGCCGTGACATTGACCGTTGTAGCCCGCAAAACCCGCTTTGGCCGTTACATCTTTGCCACTGGCGGCAACCCGGATGCGGCAGAGTTGTCCGGTATCAACACGCGCATGATGACCGTCAAAATCTTTGCTCTGATGGGATTCTTGTGTGCGTTGTCAGCGGTTGTGGCCTCGGCCCGTCTGGCCAACCACTCGAACGATATTGGCACGCTGGATGAACTGCGCGTGATTGCTGCTGCGGTGATCGGTGGAACCGCTCTGTCGGGTGGTATTGGTACGATCTACGGCGCAATCCTTGGTGCTTTGATCATGCAGGCGCTGCAATCGGGCATGGCCATGGTCGGCGTGGATGCGCCGTTCCAGAACATCGTCGTCGGCACTGTCCTGGTTTTGGCTGTCTATATCGACATCGTCTATCGCAAACGTCTGGGGGCGAAATGATGCAAGCTCAAGAAACACAGAACCAAGCTTCGGGCCGTGGTTCCGGCCAGCCTCCGCTTGTGGAAATGCGCGATATCTCGATTTCTTTCGGGGGCATCAAGGCGGTAGACCACGTCTCAGTTGATCTGTACCCGGGCGAAGTTGTGGGCCTACTGGGGCACAATGGGGCCGGTAAGTCCACTCTGATCAAGGTGCTTTCGGGCGCCTATCAGATGGACCATGGTGAAATCCTGATTGATGGCAAGAAGGTTGAGATCAACAACCCGCGTGACGCGCGCGCCAACAATATCGAGACGATCTATCAGACGCTGGCGCTGGCAGACAATCTGGATGCAAGCTCGAACCTGTTTTTGGGGCGCGAGATGGTCACCCCCTTTGGTCTGGTCAACGATGCTGCGATGGAGGCTGAATGCCGCAAGATCATGGCGCAGCTGAACCCGAATTTTCAGAAGTTCAACGATCCTGTTTCGGCCCTGTCGGGTGGTCAGCGGCAATCAGTGGCCATTGCGCGCGCGGTGTATTTCAACGCACGCATCCTGATCATGGACGAGCCTACGGCCGCGCTGGGTCCGCATGAAACGCAAATGGTGGCGGACCTGATCCAACAGCTAAAGGCGCAAGGCATCGGGATTTTCCTGATTGACCACGATGTGCATGCGGTGATGGAGCTGTGCGACCGAGCCTCGGTCATGAAGAACGGGCAATTGGTTGGTACCGTGGACATCCCTGATGTCACTGATGACGACCTGTTGTCGATGATTATTCTGGGCAAGAAGCCCGGCGAAAAGACGGAATGAGGTAAACGAGATGATGAGCGGTTTCTTTCAAGGGATCGAGCAGGTCCAATTCGAGGGCGAGGGCAGTAAGAACCCGCTCGCATTCCGTCACTACAACCCGGACGAGATCGTCATGGGCAAACGCATGGAGGATCACTTGCGTTTTGCCGTGGCGTGGTGGCACTCGTTCGCGTGGGAAGGGGGGGATCCGTTTGGAGGCCCCACTTTCGAGCGCCCCTGGCACCCGCAGGACGACATGGGGCGGGCCAAGATGAAGGCCGATGTGGCCTTTGAGATGTTTCAGATCCTGGGGCAGCCTTACTTGTGCTGGCATGATGCGGACATTCGCCCCGAGCAGGGGAACTTCGCGGACAATCTGCGCACGTTGAACGAGATCACCGACTATATCGGTGAAAAGATGCAGGTGTCAGGCACCAAGCTGCTGTGGGGCACGGCTAATATGTTCAGTCATCGCCGCTGGATGGGCGGTGCCAGCACCAACCCTGATCCCGATGTCTATGCTTTTGCTGCGGCCACGGTGAAATCCTGCCTGGACGCCACCCACAAGCTGGGCGGCGAGAACTATGTGCTTTGGGGCGGACGCGAAGGGTATGAGACTCTGCTCAACACTGACATGAAGACCGAGCTGGATCATATGGGCCGGTTCCTGAACATGGTGGTCGAGTACAAGCACAAGATCGGGTTCAAAGGCGCGATCCTTGTTGAGCCCAAGCCGCAGGAACCGTCAAAGCACCAGTATGATTTTGACGCGGCCACCTGCATCGGTTTCTTGCGTAAGTATGGGCTTGAGGATGAGGTCAAACTGAACCTTGAACAGGGGCACGCGATCCTTGCGGGGCATAGCTTTGAGCACGAGATCGCCGTGGCCGCAGCCGAAGGGATGCTGGGGTCCATCGATATGAACCGGAACGACTATCAATCGGGTTGGGACACGGATCAGTTCCCTAACAACACGCCCGAAGTCGCGCTGGCCTATTACCACATCCTGAAAGCGGGCGGGTTCACCACAGGTGGCACCAATTTCGACGCCAAGCTGCGCAGACAATCCATCGACGCCGAAGATCTGATTGCCGCGCATGTGGGCGGGATGGACATCTGCGCCCGGGGCCTGAAAGCAGCGGCTGCAATGCTTGAAGATGGCGGTTTGGAGCAGGCGCTGGCTGACCGCTACGCAGGCTGGAAGACGCCCGAGGCGCAGGCGATGCTGGCTTCGGGCCTGGACGAGATTTCCGAGCGGGTTCTGGCCGAGGGGATCAATCCGCAGCCGAGATCAGGGCGTCAAGAAATACTGGAAAACTACGTCAACAGATTTGTCTGAGGGCCAGGGTCCGGGAGAGGGCGGTTGGTTCCGCCCTTTACGGATCAGTCGTCCTGAACGACCTGCTGATGGACTTCGATCACATTGCCTTCGGGGTCGTGAAAGAACACCTGATGCCACTCTTTCGCAAATGTAGTCCCATAGTCTGAATAGGGGATGCCGCGTTCGTCCAGCAGCTTCAGGAAGGCGGGTAGATCATCGGTGCGAAAGGCGATGTGGCCGCGCTCGACTGGGTTGATCACCCGCCCGTTCTTGAAGGCCACGTCAAAGGCGCGCTGGGCCAAATGCATCTGCATGTTGCCTTCGGTCGCAAAGCGGATTTTGCCGTCATAGCCGCTGTGTTTGTCAGCTTCGGTGCGCGGGAAATTATCCTGCGGGATATCATCCAGCCCCAGCACGTTAGTGTAAAAATCATGCATACGATCAACATCATCAGCCACGAAGTTGATGTGGTGGAATTCCAGTTTCATGCTCTGCCTCACCTCGGACAATTGGTGTTTCGGCAGTTCTAACACGTCCTCATGGGGCTGTAGATGGCAAAACGGGATAGCGGGTTGTGTCGGGTGTTCATCCGCGACCATAAAGATCGGAACGAAACCGTTGACCCGTGGCGGTGATCTGTGATGCTGGCGGGATAACACACCGACCACCACAGGTTAGAATGTCCAACCAATCTCAAACCGAAGCCGTATTCCTGAGCGGCAATCTGATGCGGCATGTCACCCGCATGTCGTTGACGACAAGCATCGGGCTGATGGCAATTTTTGCAGTCGACTTTGTGGACATGGTCTTCATTTCGATGCTGGGCAACGACGCGTTGGCTGCGGCGGTGGGTTACGCTGGAACGCTTTTGTTTTTCACCAACGCGATCAATATCGGCTTGTCGATTTCTGCCGGGGCGCTGGTTGCACGGGAACTTGGGGCGGGGCGGGCCGAACAGGCAAGGCATTATGCGTCCAGTGTGGCGGTGCTGGGTTTGATCGTCGGGTTGGTCGTACCCGTTCTGGTCTTGTTGAACCTTAGCCATCTGTTGTCATTGCTTGGCGCAGAAGGTGAGGTTCTTAGGCTGGCAATGCGCTATGTCTCGATCATCCTGCCGACAATGTGCGTCATGTCGATTGCCATGGCGGCCATGGCCGTGCTGCGCGCTCGTGGCGATGCACGACGGTCGATGATGGCAACGATCTATGGCGGAGTGGTGAATGCCGTTCTGGACCCGATCCTGATCTTTGCTGTGGGGCTGGGGCTGGATGGGGCCGCGATTGCCTCGGTTCTGGCGCGGCTGTGCATGCTGGCGGCGGCGCTGTGGCCCGCGTTGCGGGTTCATCAGGGCTTTGCACGCCCGTCTTTGAAGCAGGTGGCACAGGACTTGCGCCCTGTGCGGGCCATCGCGATTCCTGCCGTTCTGACAAATGTAGCTACGCCCATTGGGAATGCCATCGTTGTGCGGGAAATTGCGCAATACGGAACGGACGCGGTGGCGGGTATGGCCGTCATAGGTCGTCTGCTTCCAGTGGCCTTTTCGGTCATCTTTGCCTTGTCGGGGGCAATAGGGCCAATCATCGGGCAGAATTTCGGAGCTGAGAAATTCGATCGGGTGCGTACGGCCTTTCTGGCCGGAATCAAATTCACGGGGCTTTATGTTCTGGGTATGGCTGCGATTCTGTTTCTCTTGCGGGCGCCGATTGCGGATTTGTTTGCGGCCGAAGGTGAAACTCGGGTTCTCATTTATTTGTTCTGCGGACCTCTGGCGCTGGCATCGTTTTTCAACGGTGTGATTTTTGTTTCGAATGCCAGCTTTAACAATCTTGGGCATCCAGTCTATTCAACTTGGATCAATTGGGGGCGTCACACGGTAGGAACCTGGGTTTTCGCAACCATCGGATCAAATCTCGCGGGGGCGTCCGGTGTTCTGTTGGGACAAGCTTTTGGCGGCGTCATTTTCGCCTTAATCAGCTGGGTCATGGTTGAGCGCGTGGTTGGCCGACTAAGACGTTCGCTCGCGCCCGAACCATTTGTGGATCAGGGCCGGATTCATTCCCTGTTTGGGCGCCGCGGCTGGTAACGCATCGCATCAGTTGCCCTGATTGCGTGCCTCAAGACGTTCCAGATTGACCACGGTCGACAGCATAAGACGGTCATGGCTCCAGTCTTGTGTTTGCTGGATCGAAGCCGCCCCAAGCGCCAGAAGGGTGGCGAACGTCAGTGACATGCCAAGAAACACCGCTGGCAAAGGCGTCTCGGCGGGCTGTGCATCGGTCAATGCAATCACGCGCTGACGCAGTACGCGTTTGGCTTTTCCACCGGTCACAAAGGCAACGTTTAAGACGCGTGGATTTCTCGTTGAAAGAGTGCGCGCGCAATAGTCCAGAAGACACGTGGTATATTCGCGCGCATCGATCCTTTTGCGCGCAACAACGGATTGGTCACATGCCAGTTCACGCAAGCGGCCGAATTGGTACTTGAGCATCAGGTATGCCGGGTTCCAGAACAGCAGAGGGCGCAGAAGCTCAAAGCCGAGTTCCCATTCCACATCGCCCGCGCGAATGTGCTGAAACTCATGGGCCAGCGCAAAGCGCAATTCGCGCGGTGTGTCCAGAAGATGGCTGGGCAGAACGACATGACGGCGGCGCAGCCCGCGCACCGCGAACGGCACGGTAATGCGATCCGAAAGGCGGATATCCACCTTTGCTGATTGCCGCCAAAGGAAGCTGGACCTGACCGTTTGGCGGATCATCACGGCGTCCCGTAAAGCTCGAATGGCATATACAGCCGCAGCGACAGCGAACAGGGCGGCGAGTGAGATGAAAACGGGCTGCTGTCCTGACAAAGCAAGATCGACCCATCTTTCACGTGTATTCAGCAGGGCCTCGAACTGCACGGCAGGCATGGCGATATCACCGCGCAGATAAGCGGCAACCGCTATGTCGCCAAGGGCGACGGCGCTCCCCGGCCATGCGTGAGCGGCCAAAGACGACACACCCAACGCTAGAAAAGGGCTGATCAGAATACAAATGCACAGAACCTTGAGTGCGCGCAGCTGTGCGACATAGCCATGGCGCAGAGTCGTGCGGGTCAGGGCGACGCGTGCCATCAACCAGATGGCCGCCGACAATGCCAGCACTATGTTGAGTTCGATATATGCGTCGAGAACCGGTCTAACCGCTGTCATTTTGCAGTCTCCTCTCTACCAGCGCTCGAATGTCCTCCAGGTCGGCTTCGCTCAGTCCGGCATCATCGACGAGCCGTGCCACCAGTGTGGCTGGGGTGTCGTCGAACAGAGTGCGGGACAGGTTTTGCAGCGAACGGGCCTGATATCTGTCCTTTTCCAAAAGCGGCGTATAGATCAGGGTTTTTCCTGACTTGCGGCTTTCCACAAAACCCTTTTCATCCAGAATACGCAGGATCGTGGCACCAGACGTATAGGCCAGATTGCGTTCTGAGGGCAGGCGGTCCAGGACATCGCGCACCGAGCCTTCCCCGAGAGCCCAGAGCTCGTTCATGAACTCCAGTTCGACCTCGGTCAGCAGATTAGTCGTCTTTTTCTTTCGCATCGATCTCGGTGTCGTCATGGTTCGTATGCCTGACAGACAAGCATCCTTTCGCTGTTTCGCAAAGCTTAAACTTTCCAGAAGACGAAGATACCCCAGCCGATCGACAGGAAAAGTGGCGTCCAGACAGGTTGTCCGACAATTCCCAGCCAGGCGAGGAAGATATAGGCCGAGCCGAGAAGCGTGATGAACAGCCTGTCGCCCAATGTGGTCGTCAATCCCAGCACGCCACGCCGTTCGATCCCATCGCGGTACTTGAACCCTTCGAGCAAGCCAATCAGGGCGATTGCCGAAAAGATACCGACGAACAGGGCCAGAGTTGCTGGCGTCCATGCCATCCAGAAATCGGGCCAAAGGGGATCGGTCCAGGAAAACCCCTTTTCTTCTTGCTGGCCGACATTGCCCCAACCCGCTTGCTGAGCGACAGCCATGGTGGGCAGGAAGGGGAGGGTGAATAGTAGTTTACGCATATCGAACCTCACACTCGGCCCATCGCGAAACCGCGCGCGATGTAGTTGCGGACAAACCAGATGACGATGGCACCGGGTATGATGGTCAGCGTCCCGGCGGCAGCCAGTAGGCCCAGCTCATACCCCGCGCTTGATGCGGTGCGGGTCATCACGGCGGCGATGGGTTTGGCTTCGACTGCAGTCAGGGTTTTCGCCAGCAGCATTTCCACCCATGAGAACATGAAGCAGAAGAAGGCTGCGACGCCGACGCCCGCTTTGATGTTGGGCAGGAAGATCGTCACGAAAAAGCGCGGGAAGGAATAGCCATCGACATAGGCCGTCTCATCCAGTTCTTTCGGGATGCCGCGCATGAAGCCTTCCAGAATCCACACTGCCAATGGCACGTTGAACAATGTGTGTGCCAGTGCAACCGCCAGATGGGTGTCGAACAAGCCGATGGAGGAATAGAGCTGGAAGAACGGCAGAGCGAACACCGCCGCCGGTGCCATTCGGTTGGTCAGCAGCCAGAAGAACAATTGCTTGTCCCCCAGGAACCGATAGCGAGAGAACGCATAAGCCGCAGGTAGTGCCACACAGACCGAAAGCACCGTGTTGATCGTCACATAGAGGATCGAGTTGATATAGCCCCAATACCACGTCGGATCGGTGAAGATGGTGATGTAATTCTCCAGCGTAAAGGTCTGAGGAAATAGGGAAAAGCCCGACAGAATCTCGTTCGTGGTCTTGAAGGACATCGCCACCAGCCAATAGATCGGCAGCATCAGGAACGCGATATAGAGGATCGGGATCAGGGACCGCTTTTTCATTCCGCGTCATCCTTTGTCATCAGTGTGTAGAAGACCCAAGAGACCAGCAGCGTGATGGCGAAATAGATCAGGCTCATCGCGGCCGCCGGGCCTAGGTCGAACTGACCCAGCGCGATCTTAACAAGGTCGATCGACAGCAAGGTGGTTGAGTTGCCGGGGCCACCGCCGGTCAGGACGAAGGGCTCGGTATAGATGTTGAAACTGTCCATAAAGCGCAGCAGAACGGCGATGGTTAGGACGGTCTTCATCTTGGGCAATTGAATATAGCGGAACACGGACCATGGGCTGGCACCGTCGATCTTGGCTGCCTGATAATAGGCGTCCGGGATTGACACGAGGCCCGCGTAGCACAGCAGCACGACCAGCGAGGTCCAGTGCCAGACATCCATGACAATCACAGTGATCCAGGCCGAGATCGGCTGTTGCGTCATGTCATAGTTGATGCCCAAAACATCATTCAAGAAGTATCCCAGCAGGCCGATCTTGGGCAGGGTAAAGATGTTCCACATCGAGCCGACCACGTTCCATGGGATCAACATGGGCAGCGCCATCAGGACCAGACAGACCGGCACCCAGAACCCTTTGCGGGGCATGGACAGCGCCACGATGATGCCCAGTGGAACCTCAATGATCAGGATCAGGAAGGTGAACAGGAATTGCCGACCGAGGGCCGCTTGGAACCGGTCCGACCGTAGGATTTGTTCAAACCAGCCAAGCCCTTCCCAGAAGAACTGGTTGTTGCCGAAGGTTTCCTGCACCGAGTAATTGACCACCGTCATCATTGGCACCAGCGCGTTGAACGCGACCAGCGCCAGCACTGGCAGGACAAAGAACCAGGCCTTTTGGTTTTCCGTTCTCATTGCGCCCGCTCCTGAGTTGCGATCCAGCCGTCACGGTAGACGCGGGATTGTTCTGGTTTGAATTGCAGAAAGACATGCGAGCCTGGGTTGGGCGCGTTGTGTTCCGCCACCGCCTTTACCGGCGTGTCTCCAACCATGGCGCTGACCACATAGTGGCGACCGATGTCCGCAACTTTGGTCACATGCGCAGGGACGCCTGTTTCGCCAAAGCTGATGTATTCCGGGCGAATACCCAGATCGGTGCGGCCACCTTCGCCCAAGGTGGGACCTTCCAACATGACCTCGTGTCCTTCGAACACCGCGCGGTCACCCTTGGCCTCGCAGGGCAGAACATTCATGCCCGGTGAGCCGATGAAATGGCCGACGAATGTGTGTTGGGGCCGCTCGAACAGCTCGACCGGGGTGCCAATCTGCACGACCTCGCCCTCTTGCATCACGACCACTTCGTCCGCGAAAGTCAGCGCTTCGGTTTGGTCGTGGGTCACGTAAATCATGGTGGCCTTGACGCGTTGGTGCAGCTCTTTCAGCTTGGACCGTAGTTTCCATTTCAGATGCGGGTCAATCACGGTCAGCGGTTCATCAAACATCACCGCGTTCACGTCATCACGGACCAGACCGCGCCCCATCGAGATCTTCTGCTTGTTGTCTGGGCTGAGGCCGCTGGCGCGGGTATTCAGCATATCCGTGACGTCCAGCATCTCGGCAATCTCATCGACGCGGCGCTTGATCGTCGCTGCATCTACGCCCCGATTTTTGAGCGGAAAGGCCAGGTTTTCGCCCACGGTCATCGTGTCGTAGATCACCGGGAACTGGAACACCTGTGCGATGTTGCGCTGATCGGGGGGCAGGGCGGTGACGTCCTGGTCATCAAACAGGATCCGACCTTCCGAGGGGGTAAGAAGGCCGGATATGATGTTCAGCAGCGTGGACTTGCCGCAGCCCGACGGCCCGAGCAGAGCGTATGCCCCACCATCGCGCCAGGTCACATCAATTTCTTTCAGCGCATAATCCTCGGGGCCTTTCGGCGCGGGCATGTAGCTGTGTCGCAGGTTTGAAAGCTTGATCTGTGCCATGTCAGGCCACCCTCTTGCCGTCTTGGCTGAAATACCGGCAATGGGCCGGATTCAGGTAGAAATTGTGATCCTCACCAACCTGATAAGGGTGCACGCCAGCGGCCAGAGAGACCCAGTCATCCGATCCGTGCCGAAAATGCGCACTGGAATCCGAGCCGGACAGTTCTGTCACGATGACGCGGCCTGTCAGTTCGACGTCCGCGTCAGACGTACGGAATGGCGTCACTCTGTGCGGGCGCACGGCAACCATGTAATCGCCGTCAGCCATGTCAGAAACAGCCCAGCCTCCGCCGCCCGCCAGTTGCGCCTGAGCGCCCGAAACTGTGATGCTGGCCACGTTTATCGGCGGGTCAGAAAAGACGCGCGCGGCGGCGATGTTTTCAGGGTTGCGGTAAATGTCTGCGGTCGGTCCGAATTGAGTCACGCGACCATCTTCCATCAAGGCCGTGTAGCCGCCCAGCAAAAGAGCCTCTTCGGGTTCCGAGGTGGCGTAAACCACCACTGCGCCGCGTCCAGCGAACAGGTCCGGCAGCTGTTCGCGCAGTTCCTCGCGCAGTTTGTAATCCAGGTTCGCCAGCGGTTCATCCAGGAAGACCGCACGACTTTCTTTCGCGATGGCCCGAGCCAGCGCAGTACGTTGCTGTTGGCCTCCCGACAGCTCATGCGGGCGGCGGTGTAACATGGGGCGTAATTGAAGCAGATCGGCGGCCTCTTCCACGCGGCCCTCGATTTCGGACTTTACCATGCCAGCTACGCGCAAGGGCGAGGCGATGTTGTCAAAAACGGTCATGTGGGGGTAGTTCACGAAGAATTGGTGCACCAGGCTGATCTGTCGCTTTTGCGTGTTCAGCCGAGTCACGTCCTGCCCATCCATAAGGACCTTGCCCGAGGCGATCGGGTCCAGCCCGGCCATCATCTTGATCAGAGAGGTTTTGCCCGATCCGGTCGCTCCCAACAGAACGTTGAAGTGACCTGTATGAAGCTTCAGGTTTGTGGGCTTGATATGGATGACGTTGCCGACCCTTTTGGTCGCGTCTTGAAGTTCGATCATGTCCGTGAGTTCCGGTCCTTCAGTGCATCGCACTGGCCTTGGGATGGGGATGCCGCATACGGCATCCCCGATTGCTTTGGCTTACTGAGACTGCCAGCGCTGAACCAGCTCGTCATAGTTGACGGTCTGGCCCTGTGGCTTTTCGTTCTCAAGCTTGGCTTTGGGCGAACCTGCTTTTTCCAACCAGAAGGACGCATCCTGCGGTTCATTCAAGCGGGGGCCACAGCCACCGTAGACACCGGCGCTTTCATCCGCGGCCTGCATACGGGCCATGGTGATGTCCATCTCTTCGGCCAGACGGTCCATCGCCTCTTGCGGGGTAAAGGCACCTGAGTTCACGTCACCAATCTGCTGCCACCAAATCTGGGCCAGTTTCGGATAGTCCGGAACGTTGATGCCGGTCGGCGACCACGCCACACGGTCAGGCGAGCGATAGAACTCGACCAAACCACCCAGTTTGGGTGCGCGTTCGGTGAACGACTCGTGGTTGACCGAGCTGTCGCGGATGAAGGTCAGACCCACATGGGACTTCTTCACGTCAACAGTCTTGGACGTCACGAACTGAGCGTACAGCCACGCAGCCTGAGCACGATCCGAGGGGGTCGATTTCAGGAAGGTCCACGAACCCACGTCTTGGTATCCAACCTTCTGGCCTTCTTCCCAATAGGGGCCATGCGGGCTGGGCGCCATCCGCCACAGCGGTGTGCCTTCGTCATCCACGGTGTTGTTGCCTTCGGACTTCGGCTTCACCATGTCAGCAGTAAAGGCGGTATACCAGAAGATCTGCTGCGCCACGTTGCCTTGGCTGAGCGCAGGCAGCGACTGGTAGAAGTCATAAGACGCCGCACCCGGAGGCGCGTAGGCCCGCAACCACTCATCCCATTTTCGGATCGCATAGACCGCAGCCGGACCGTTTGCTGCACCACCGCGCGATACGGATGCGCCAACAGGGTTACAGGTGCCCGCTTCCATGCGGATGCCCCATTCATCGACCGGAACACCGTTCGGCTCGCCCACGTCACCGGCACCAGCCATCGACAGCCAGGCGTCAGTCATACGCCAGCCAAGGTCAGGCGCGCGCTTGCCATAGTCCATGTGGCCATAGATCGTGACGCCGTCGACTTCCTTCACGTCATTGGTGAAGAATTCGGCGATATCCTCATAGGCTGACCAGTTGACCGGAACACCCAGATCATAGCCGTACTTTTCTTTGAACGCGGCCTTGTTGGCTTCGTCATCGAACCAGTCCTTGCGGAACCAGTAAAGGTTCGCAAACTGCTGATCGGGCAACTGATACAGCTTGCCGTCGGGACCGGTGGTGAACTGAATGCCCATGAAGTCATCCAGGTCCAGCGTCGGCGAGGTTGTCGCCGCCCAATCGCCGCCCATCATGTCGGTCAGCGGATAGGCCAGTTGCAGACGCGAATGCGTACCGATCAGGTCACTGTCGTTGACATAGCCGTCATACAGGTTCCGGCCCGTCTGCATCTGAGTCTGAACAGCCTGAACCACTTCACCTTCACCCAGGATTTGGTGGTTGACCTTGATGCCGGTGATTTCTTCGAACGCCTTGGTCAGAACCTCGGATTCGTAAGAATGGGTCGGGATGCCCTCGGACAGGACATTGATTTCCATGCCAGCATAGGGTTGTGCAGCTTCGATGAACCACTGCATCTCTGCCATCTGTTCGTCTTTCGACAAGGTCGATGGCTGGAATTCGTCGTCGATCCAACGTTGCGCTGCGGCTTCGTCGGCCCAAACGGGACCGTGCCCCGCAATGACGGCAGCCGCCGCCACTGCGGAAAGTAGATGTCTCCGCATCTGTCTCCTCCCAAAGATTATGGTTTCCGGCGGTAACCGGATGCCGGACAGCATCAGCGATTTTTTGCGTACCTGTCAAACTAAATTTTTAGTAATTGACGCCCGGGCATCTTTGGATGGGTGATGTTGAACTCATTTGCTAATTTGTGAATTCGTTGTAAGCTAATGCCGTTATTGCAAAAAATTGCCGGTGAACAACGCCGCGAGTTTAACAGAAAACAACTTGGATCAGCGAGGGTAGATGATGTCCCGAAGCTTGTTGAAATACACCCGAGTTCTGGAAATTGTAGGCGACACGATCAAAGTTCGGGTGCCGGTTGAGGGCGAAGGAAACCCTGCTGTTCGATACAACGACCTCGCCGTCATTGAAACTGTAGATGGCCGAAAAACATTGGCCCAGGCGATCTTCATCGACCGGGATGTTGTGACGCTTCAGGTGTTTTCCGGCACCAAGGGGATTTCGACCGAGGCGACGGCGACCTTTCTTGGTCACCCGATGCAGACACCGTATTCGGCCAATATTCTGGGGCGGGTCTTTGATGGCGCAGGGGTGCCGATAGACGGTGGGCCAGATCTGTCTTCCGAGCCCCGAATCGACATTGGCGGACCGACCGTAAACCCGGCTGAGCGCGCCGTTCCCAACAAAATGATCCGCACCGACGTGCCAATGATCGACGTGTTCAACACATTGGTCGAAAGTCAGAAAATCCCGATTTTTTCAGTTTCGGGTGAGCCATTCAACGCGTTCCTCAGCCGAATCGGCATTCAGGCAGATGCGGACATTGTCGTTTTCGGCGGCTTGGGGCTGATCTTTGACGATTACCACACATTCCGAACTTCGTTCGAGGATGCTGGCGTGTTCTCACGCACTGTGATGTTCGTCAATCAGGCAATGGACCCTTTGGTCGAACGACTGTTGGTCCCTGACATGGCTCTGGCGGTGGCTGAGAAATTTGCGGTGGAAGAGGGCAAGCGCGTTCTCGTTCTGCTGACCGATATGACAGCTTATGCCGACGCGATGAAAGAAGTGGGGATCAGTCAGGAACGCGTGCCGTCCCAGCGGGGCTATATGGGCGATCTCTATTCGCAGCTCGCACGCCGGTACGAAAAGGCGTGCGATTACGCCAAGGGTGGATCGGTCACGGTTCTGACTGTGACAACGATGCCCGGTAATGACGTAACCCACCCGGTCCCCGATAACACCGGCTACATCACTGAAGGCCAGTTCTATCTCCACTCTGGCGTGATTGATCCGTTCGGCAGCCTGTCGCGCCTCAAGCAGAACGTAATCGGCAAGACCACGCGCGAAGATCACGGCCAGATCATGAACACGATGATCCGTTTCTATTCAGAAAGCCGCGATGCCGCGCAAAAGCAGGCGATGGCGTTTGATCTTTCCGACTATGACCATCAATTGCTGAAGTTTGGAGGATTGTTCCGTGCACGGTTCATGAACATCAACGTTTCCATCCCTCTGGAGGAGGCGCTGGACCTGGGCTGGAAGACACTAGCAGAGTGTTTTGCGCCAGAACAATTGTTGATGAAACAGACCCTGATCGACAAGTATTTCCCAAAGGATGCCAATGGCGCGGTTGCAGCTGAATAAATCGTCACTGGCCCGCCAGCAGACGCAGCTGAAAAGCTACGAGCGGTTCCTGCCGTCGCTGGACCTGAAGCGCCAGCAGTTGATGGCCGAACGAGTGAAAGCGCGTGAGGACGTCAAACGCCTTGAGCAAGAGGTGGCGGCCCTAGCGCAGCAGGTGGGTGAAAAGCTTCCCATGCTGGCCCAGCAGGGTATCGATCTGGACGGTCTGGTTGAGCTTAAGTACTACAAGGTCAAAGAGGTCAACGTGGTTGGCGTCAAAATGCCTGACCTTGACCGGATCGAAGTTGTCGTGCGTCCTTATTCCGTGCTTGCCAAACCCCATTGGGTTGATGCCGCCGCGCAGTTGCTACATGACATGATCGAAGCGCGCCTGCGGGTCAAAATCGCCGAGGAGCGCGTGCGCATTTTCGACAAGGCGGTGGCCACGATTACGCAGCGGGTCAACCTGTTCGAAAAGGTTCTGATCCCCCGTGCCAAGGCCAACATCAAGAAGATCCGCATCTATCTGAGTGACGAACAAATGCAGGCGGTCGTGCAGTCAAAAATCTCTAAACGCAAACACGCGCGAGAGGTTTTGACATGAGCGTCGCACGTTTGAAGAAGATGTCTCTGATCGGGCCGGCAGCCCAAAAATCGGACACGCTTGAGGCGCTGCAAGACCTTGGCTGTATGCATGTTCTACCGCTTGTTCCCCCGCCGAATGAACCTGAAAAGATCAGCGAACGTGGTGCAAGAGAAGCGTATAAAGCGTTGCGTTTCCTTGCAGAAGTTCCCGAGCCACGGCGCCAGATCCAGCGAAACCCCGGTTTTGACATGGACGGTTTCGTGAATGAGGTGACTGACCTCATGCAGCGCACTCGGGATACGATGGACCGGCGGGATTTTCTGGCGCATCGTATCGCTCAGGTGCGGCCCTGGGGTGATCTGGACTTCCCGCCAACGGATGTTTTGGCAGGCAATCGGCTGTGGTTCTATCAGTTGCCACTGAAACACCGTGAAGCTCTGTCAGAGGTCAAATTGCCCTGGGCGATTTTGGAAGAAGACCACCGATTTCTTTACGCGGTCCTGATCTCTCCCGACGAGCCCGACGATGACATTCTTCCGATCCCGCGCACGCATGTGGGTTCGTTGCCCATTCACGAGCTTGAGGCGCAACTGGAGGAGGCCGAAATCGCGCTTGAGGCCTTAGAGGCAGAGCGCGTGGCGCAAACCCGCTATCTGACCTTGATGCGCCGGAACCTGTCCGTTGCAGAAAGCGCCGCCGAACTGGCTCATGCAAAGCAGAAAGTACGCGATGAAGAGGCAGTTTTTGCTGTGCAGGGCTGGGTCCCCAAAGACCGTATGGACGCTGTATTGGAATTGGCGAAAGCAAAAGATGCGGCAGTTCTGATCGAAGAACCGGGGCCGGAAGATACCCCGCCCACATTATTGGAACAGCCTGAAAAACGTAGTTCTGCGGTGGACTTGGCGCTGTTTTATCAAGTACCCGGCTATAAGGATTGGGACCCCAGCGTGATCGTCGCAGCCTCGTTCGCGTTCTTCTTCGCAATGATCGTGGCAGATGCTGGATACGGGGTCGTAATCCTGCTGGGCCTTTTGCTGTTCTGGAAGCGTATGGGCGCGACTGCGGGTCAGCGATCGTGGCGTCTTTATGGGCTGACCGTTTCTGGGGCTACAATCCTCTACGGCATCTTGGTCGGCAGTTACTTTGGGGTTTCTCCATCTGCAGGTTCGATCTGGGCAAAGCTCAAGGTGCTGGATTTGAACAATTTCGGCGCAATGATGATGGTGTCGATTGTGGTTGGTGTCTTGCATCTGGTTCTGGCCAACGCATTAGCGGCCCATGCCGCGTGGGGGCAACGCAAGGCGATTGCCAATCTGGGTTGGATTGCTGCCTTGATCGGCGGGTTTGTACTGTGGCTTAGCTATATGAACGGCAAATCGCCTGTGCCGGGGTCGGCGATCCTGATCCTCGGCGTTGCGGCGATTGTCTTGTTTTCCAGTGAGCGGATGATCCAGAAGCCGACAGACTGGATCTGGCGTCTGATCGAGGGCTTGCAAAGCCTAGCAGGGGCGATGGGCGCGTTTGGCGATGTCCTTAGCTATATGCGCCTGTTTGCGCTTGGTCTGGCTTCGGCGTCGCTGGCGATCACGTTCAACGATCTGGCCGTTTCCGTCATGCAGGCGCTGAAAGGGCCGGGCATTCTGTTTGGGCTGCTGATCCTGATCATCGGTCACGTTTTGAACTTCGCGCTCGCCATGATGAGCGGCGTCGTCCACGGCTTACGTCTCAATTACATCGAATTCTTTAAATGGGGTCTGCCGGATGAAGGCATCGTGTTTCGTCCGTTTGCCCGCAAGGAGGTTCAGGAATGAATGAGCTTGTTCTTACACTGGGTTGGCTGGGCATCTATGCGCCTATGGCGTTGGGGGCTGCGGCAAGCGCCATTGGCTGTTCGATTGCGGGGATGGCCAGTATCGGAGCCATGACAGAAACCGAAGGCGGCTACGGGCGTTTCGTCGGCGTTTCGGCCTTTCCGTCCACGATGGTGATCTATGGGATTGTCATCATGTTCACCCTGAACCGCGCCGTGACACCGGAAAACGCAGGCGGATTGTTCGGCATTGGCATTCTGTCGGGCATTGCACTGATGTATTGCGGCATCTGGCAAGGTCGAGCCTGTGCGGCAGCAATCAACGCCACCAAGGAAAAGCCCGAAATTTTTGGCCTCGCGCTCGCACCGGCTGCGATTATCGAAGGCTTTGGTGTTTTTGCCTTTGTGTTCGCCTTGGTCATTAGTGCGGGGATCAGCTGATGGCACAGACCGGAGCAATTTCACATGGCGTTGATGCCCTGATCGACAAGCTGCGCAACGATGGGGTTGCCGCAGGTCAGGCCGAAGCCGAGAAGCTGCGCGAAGACGCCAAGGCCGAGGCCGCGCGCATTCTGGCGGATGCAAAACGCGAAGCCGATGAGTTTAAGAAGAAAGCCCGCACAGAATCTGACAACTACCGTGCAGCGGGTGAAGAAGCGTTGAACACCGCGATGCGGGACGCCGTGTTGACCATGAAGGCCGGTCTGACGGATCGCTTCAAAGAAGACGTTGAACGCCTTGTGACCAAAGAGATGTCCGATCCTGAGCTTCTTAGGCAAATGATACTGGAGGTTGTCGGTCGGGCCAGTGAGGGAGCCAATCTGGACGGCAAGGTTCAGGTCATTTTGCCTACCAAGGTCGCCACGCAGGAAGACATCAAGCAAAACGCGGATGACATTCAATCTGGTCAGCTGACGAAGTATGTTCTTGGACTGACGGCGAAGATGCTGCGCGAGAATGTCGAACTGCATGTGGCAGACGACACCCAAGAAGGCATCCGCGTTCGGGCAGAGGACGAGGGAGTCGTTCTGGACCTGACAGACAAGGCGGTGGCTTCATTGCTAATGGAGCATTTGCAGCCGAGATTCCGTGCCGTTCTGGAAGGGGTCATCCGCTGAGATGTCAGAGCAGGACGCCTATATCGCATTGATGTGCAGTCTTCCGGGATCGGAGCGCTTGTTTGTTGCCAAACAGCCTCCGCTTTCGCGCATCAGGCTCGACCGTCGGTTGACGGCTCTGACAGCGGATGATGCCAAGGTCTTGAATGTTCTTGAGCACACGCTGAGCTGGAGCGCCTATGACATGGATGTCACTGACGTTCAGGCAATCCAGCGCTGTAAACAGGCGTTGATGGACATCCCACAGCCCACCTTACGCAAGCTCTTTATGGAGCGCGTGGAACTCCGCTCGGTTGTTGCAGCACTGCGCCTTAGAAAACGCGGAGAACCCGCGCCTTCAGGCTCGTTCGGCGTCGGACGATGGAGCCGCCACATTCCAGCCTACTGGACCGATCCTACATTTGGGCTGGATACGCCCATGCCGTGGCTGAAAGAGGCGCACCAATTGCTCGAAGACGAAGATCCGCTTGGACTGGAACGTCTGCTTTTGTCGATCAGCCACAAGCAACTCAAACGACATGCAGCCCGCCACATGTTCGATTTTGAGGCGGTCGCGATTTATGTTCTGATCTGGAATATTTTCGACCGCTGGGCGCAAAGCAGCGCCACCGAGGCGGCCAAGCGATTTGAGAAACTGGCGCAACAGGCCATGGCCGATGTCGCCGATATCGATTTTGAGGGAGCAAGCGCATGACAGCCCCAACCTCAGCTAAGCAAACCTCGACTGCACGGGTCGTCTCGGTTCAGGAAGGGCTTGTGCAAATACAAGCCAACCCGGACGCGACCGGTCAGCCAGGCCAATTGGTCAAAAACGAGGTGGTGTTCATCTTGCCATCGCGCCCCAGTCCCGGTGGGCGTCAGGAACGTCTGAAAGCCGAAGTGCTGCGAGTGCGTGGCGATACCGCAGACGTACAGGTCTATGAAAGTACCGACGGCGTGGCTGTTGGCGATCCGGTTGAGCAATCGGGTCAGTTGCTGTCGGTTGAGCTGGGGCCGGGACTATTGGGGCAGGTGTTTGACGGGTTGCAATCGCCTCTGCCCAAAGTGGCCGCCGAATTTGGCACCTTCCTGCCACGCGGTGCAGATGTGGCGCCCTTGGATGAGCTGGCGAAATGGTCCTTTACGCCTTCGGTCAAGGTTGGCGACGCAGTAACTGCTGGGGACAGTATCGGGACAGTGCCCGAGGGACACTTTAGCCACAAGATCTTGCTGCCATTCAATTGGTCCGGTACATACAAGGTGGTCTGGGTACAAAAGGGCGCGGCCACGATCCATGACATTGTCGCGCGCCTTGAAGACGAAAACGGGGGCGAGCATACTCTGACCCTGTCGCAGAAATGGCCGGTTCGACGGCCATTGCCGGAAAACATCCTGAAACGCACCTTGTCCGAGCGCCTGTATCCGACCGAGCCTGTTCTGACTTCACAACGTTTGATCGACACGTTCTTCCCGATTGCCCGCGGCGGAACCGCCTGTATTCCCGGACCGTTCGGGGCAGGCAAGACCGTATTGCAGAACCTGATCGCGCGGAACGCAAAGGTCGATATCGTGATAGTTGTAGCCTGCGGTGAACGTGCGGGTGAGGTGGTGGAAACCATCGAGGAATTCCCGAAGATGACCGATCCGACCACGGGGGGTAGCCTGATGGATCGGACAATTATCATCTGTAATACGTCCTCGATGCCGGTTGCCGCGCGCGAGGCTTCGATCTTCACTGGCATTACGTTGGGCGAATATTACCGGCAGATGGGCTATGACGTATTGCTGATCGCCGACAGCACAAGCCGCTGGGCGCAAGCCATGCGTGAAACCTCGGGCAAGCTTGAGGAAATTCCAGGCGAAGAAGGGTTCCCCGCCTATCTGGAAAGCTCCATCAAAGGGTTGTACGAGCGGGCAGGGGCCCTGAAAACCAACGACGGTGATCTGGGCAGTCTGACGCTGATCGGAACGGTTTCACCTGCGGGCGGTAATTTTGACGAGCCTGTCACGCAATCCACCCTGTCGACGGTCAAGTGCTTCCTCGGCCTGTCGTCCGAGCGTGCCTATAAACGCTTTTATCCGGCGGTTGACCCGATGCTCAGCTGGTCTCGGTACACAGATCAGTTGTCGGATTGGTACGACAAGAATGCCGAACCCGGCTGGACGGGTAAAGTGCGCGACCTGATCGCTCTGATCGAAAAGGGCGAACAGGTTGACCAGATGATGCAGGTCACGGGGGAAGAGGGTGTCACGATCGACGACTTTGTAACACAGCAAAAAGCGCTGTTTGTTGACATGGTCTACTTGCAGCAAGACGCCTTCGACAAGGTCGATGCGACCGTTCCGCTGGAGCGGCAGAAAATGACGTTCAAGCTTATCTATGATGTCACGCAATCCAAAGCGGCCTTCTCGGACAAAGCCGAAGTACGGCAAGTGTTTACGCAGCTGACCGGGTTGATAAAGAACTTCCATTATGCGGCGGAAAACACGCCAGAATACAAATCGATTTGGACCCAGATCAAAGATCTATGCCGCGAAAAATTCGGAACTTAGGGAAGGAAATGGTAGCCCGTAGGGGAATCGAACCCCTCTTTCCAGGTTGAAAACCTGGCGTCCTAACCGATAGACGAACGGGCCATTTGGTAGTGGCGCAAGCAAAAGTGGTAGCCCGTAGGGGAATCGAACCCCTCTTTCCAGGTTGAAAACCTGGCGTCCTAACCGATAGACGAACGGGCCACGCTGGCTTGTGGAGGGCCTTTTACGGTTTCACCGTGACCCCCGCAAGCGGAAAAATGCAGGGATGTGAAAGTTTTTTGGGCCACTGTCGCAGAGCGCTAATTTGCCTCTGCTGCATCCTCCAGCCTGAGTTGCACCGATTGGCGCCCGCCCCATGTATTCAACTCAAGCCGTCCCGCGAAATGGAAACGCGCGCCACCATGATTTGACAGCTTCTCGCCCATGGGTCCGTCAAAGGCGCCAAAGGCAATTGCGTCGAGCCCACCGCCCATGCCATCGGCCAGCGACAGTTTCAGATGTGTTTCCCCGACTCGTTTAGCAAAGCGCACCTGAAGGTCCGGCAAAGCATAGCGTGGGGCAGGGGCGCTGGCGCCAAATGGTCCCGCCTTTTCAACCTGTTCTATCAGATCAACCTTCGCCGCGCCGGGCATGAGTGCGCCGTCCAGTTTCAGGTCAGCCGGGCCGCTCTGACCGGCCCCTTGTTTGGCCAGCAACTCGCTCAGACGCTCCATGGCAGGTTCAAGCTTGTCGCGCATCACCGTCAGACCCGCCGCCATCTTGTGGCCGCCGCCCTTGACCAACAGACCTTCAGCGGCGAGACGCTGGATTGAGGCCCCCAGATCAACGCCCGAAACTGACCGACCCGAGCCTTTGCCTTCATCCCCATCAAAGCCAATCACGATGGCCGGGCGGTTGGCGGTTTCCTTCAGGCGCGATGCTACGATCCCCACCACGCCGGGGTGCCAGCCTTCGCCCGCCGCCCACACCAAGGGCGCGTCCAGGCCACGATCCTCGGCCTGTTCCATGGCTGCCGCGCGAACAGCGTTCTCAATATCACGACGTTCTGTGTTCAACGCATCCAAACGCTCTGACAAAGCTTGCGCTTCGTGCGGGGACTCTGTGCTTAGCAATCGCGCGCCCAGATCAGCTTGACCGATCCGTCCGCCTGCGTTCACACGAGGGCCCAGCAGAAATCCAAGATGATAGCTGTTCGGCGCGGTATCCATGCGCGAGACATCGGACAGGGCCACAAGACCGGGGCGCCGCCGCTGCGCCATCACTTTCAAGCCCTGCCGAACCAAAGCGCGATTGGCATCGATCAAAGGTGCGACGTCGGCCACGGTAGCCAGCGCCACCAGATCCAGCATCGACATCAGGTCCGGCCCCTTCGCTCCTGCTTCGCGCAATTGTCGTCCGGCTTCGACCAGCATCAAGAACACCACACCTGCTGCGCAAAGATACCCCAGATCGCCGCTTTCGTCCTGGCGGTTCGGATTCACGACAGCGACGCAATCGGGCAGGGTTTCGCCCCCAAGGTGGTGATCCAGAACGATCACGTCGGCCCCCTTGGCCGCTGCGATCGGGTCATGGCTGAGTGTTCCGCAGTCAACGCAAATGATCAGATCATGCGCTTCCGCTAAATCCCGCATGGCAGGTGCATTGGGGCCATATCCTTCGTCGATGCGGTCTGGCACATACAGCGTCGCCTGCAAACCCATATGGCGCAGCCAGACCATCAGCAGCGCGGCAGAGCTGCCGCCGTCGACATCGTAATCGGCAAACACAGCGATTTTCTGACGATGTCTAACCGCGTTAAGAAAGCGTGTCGCTGCAACCTCCATGTCTTTCATCGCACGCGGGTCGGGCAGCAATTCCTTGAGCTTTGGGTCAAGGAAACCGCGAGCCTCCATCACCGGCACACCGCGTCGGGCCAGAACCTGGCACACCGCGCGTGGCAGATCAGTCTGCTGTGCCATCATTTCTGAGGCGCGCTCGACTTCGGCGCTGGGGCCAACCCAGCGTCGCCCCGTCAATGATTGTTCGACTCCTAGAAAACTCATCGCTCGCCTCTTATGCGCCAAGGCCGGACCCTTGCGGACCCGGCCTTTTCATTTTTTCAGAAATACTCTCGCCAAAGGCAATGGCGCAAGCCGTCACGCCTTGTCGTGCGGCCAGGTGGGCGTGCGATAGGACATGCGGCGCACCGACCCTGTTTTGGACCGCATCAGCAGGGTTGTGGTTTCAACCCAGCCCGGTTCACGTTTGATGCGCGGCAGCAGTGAACCACCTGTAACACCGGTTGCGGCAAAGATCACATCTGCGGTCACCATCTCATCGCGCGCATAAACGCGATCCAGATCCGTGATGCCTGCTTTGGCGGCGCGCCCACGTTCGTCATCGTTGCGGAACAAGAGGCGACCAAAGATTTGACCGCCCATGCATTTCAGCGCGGCGGCAGCCAGAACACCCTCGGGCGCACCACCTTGACCCATATACATGTCGATTCCGGTCACTTCGCTTTCGGCACAGTGCATGACGCCAGCCACATCACCATCGGTGATCAGGCGGATCGAGGCACCGGTCTCGCGCACTTCGGCGATCATGGCTTCATGACGGGGACGTTCCAGAATGCAAACGGTGATGTCGGCCGGTTTGCAGCCCTTGGCCTTTGCCAATGCTTCGACGCGCTCGCGCGGGGACATGTCCAGGTTAACGACGCCCTCAGGCAGGCCGGGACCAACGGCCAGCTTGTCCATATAAACGTCCGGCGCGTGCAGCATCGATCCACGCGGACCCATGGCGATCACGGTCAGCGCGTTGGGCATGTCCTTAGCGGTCAGCGTTGTGCCTTCCAGCGGGTCCAGCGCGATGTCCACACCGGGGCCGGTGCCGGTGCCAACTTCTTCGCCGATATACAGCATGGGCGCTTCATCGCGCTCACCTTCACCGATCACCACGACACCGGCAATGTCCAGCAGGTTCAGCTGTTCGCGCATGGCGTTTACGGCTGCCTGATCGGCAGCTTTCTCATCGCCGCGCCCGACAAGCGAGGCTGAGGCCAGTGCAGCCTGTTCCGCCACCCTTGCCAGCCCCAGAGACAGCAGGCGGTCGTTGAAATCAGTCTTGGCAGCACTCATTGTTCATTATCCCTTGGTCAGTAAAGCCGTTTCTTTCGGCATAGCTTGCGTTTCATGCGGGCTGCAAGATCAAACCTTTTCAATCCGCAGCGCAACAGGCTCACCTGCCACTACATCCGTATTGCGGAAACCGTCCAGCGCCACGTTCAGTGCGGCGCGGGTGGTTTTGTGCGTAACGATTAGAACGGGGGCTGTGCTTTCCGCGTGCGCGTACTGGCGCATCCGGTCGATCGAAACGCCCGCGTCGCCCAGAATAGCCGCAACTTTTGCCAGAGCACCGGGTTTGTCTAACAGGCCAAGCCGCAGGTAATACGGCGCAGGCAGGCCAGTGACCGCGGGCTTGGCAACCTCGAGCGATGTAGCAGGGCGGCCGAAGGTCGAAATCTGCATCCCGCGCGCCAGATCACAAACATCGCCCATCACCGCGCTGGCGGTGGGGCCTTCGCCTGCACCGGGACCGCGCAAAACGATCTGCTCGACCGAGTCGCCTTCGATCACCACCATATTGGTGCCACCCTCCAGCTGACCCAGCGGAGAGTCGCTGGGTACGAGGCAAGGTTGCATACGTTGCTCTAGCCCGCGTGCGGTGCGCTGCGCGACACCCAGCAATTTGATGCGGAAACCCATGTCGTCGGCCTGATCGATATCATCGAGGCTGATGTGCTGAATGCCTTCAATCTCGATGCCATCGAAATTCGGCTTGGTGCCAAAGGCAATCGAGGCCAGAAGCGCCAGTTTATGTGCAGCGTCGATGCCGCCCACGTCCAGATTGGGGTCGGCCTCAAGATAGCCAAGCTCGGCGCATTCATCGAACAGGGCGTTATACCCCTGACGCTGTGATTGCATTCGGGTCAGGATGTAGTTGCAGGTGCCGTTCATCACGCCCATAACACGCGTGATTTCATTCCCGGCCAAACCTTCCGTTAGGGATTTGATTACCGGGATACCACCAGCAACAGCAGCCTCGAAGCGGATGACACGACCCGCAGCTTCTGCCTGTTCTGCCAGTTCTTGTCCGTGGATGGCAAGCAATGCCTTGTTGGCAGTGACAACATCCTTGCCCGAGGTCAAAGCGGCCTCGACCGACGCCTTGGCGGGTCCGTTTTCGCCGCCCATCAACTCGACAAAAACATCGATATCGTCGCGTTTTGCCAGTGCCACCGGATCGGTTTCCCAGGCATAATCCGACAGGTTTACGCCACGATCCTTGTTGGGATCTCGTGCTGACACGGCCACGATCTCAATCGAGCGGCCCGTACGCGCTTTCAGCAAGTCGGCATGGCGGCGGACAATCTTTACGACACCGACGCCGACCGTTCCCAAGCCCGCAATTCCCAGCCGCAGTGCCTGTGTCATGTCGTATGTCCCTTTCCGCCGGATTCTAACTGTATTCGGACGTTTGTCCGATCAGCGCTGCATTAGCGGGTTCGGGCCAAGGGTGCAATCCGTCACCGGGCGAATGTGGAGGTGAAATGCTGTGCGTTAGTTGGTTTGTGCGTTTTGCAGCGCTTGGGCCTTTTGGGCGAGCGCTTCGCTTCGCTGCGTTAGGTCTTCTTCGACCGTGGCAGCTTGGCTGACCGGATCAATGGCAGGTCCCAGTGTTTCTTGCAGAGGAACAAGGCGCGGGTAGGGAGCTTTTTTCACCGAGGCCGGTTCACTGCCTTCCAACTCGGGGAAATCTGCGCAGCCGGCGCAAAGAAGGATAAACGACAGTATAGGCAGCAGTTTCATAGGGTGCGCTTTTTTGTTTTGTGTGCCGTATTGTGATGCACCTTTTGGGGCTGTCGATCAAGCGGGGTTCTATCTGAACAATTGTTCAGATATCGTAGGTACATGGCACGAACTCAAGGCTCTCACTCGGACATAACCGGCCCGCGCATTCGCAAGGCTGCTCTGAACTTGTTTGCACGACACGGCTATGCCGCCGTTTCGATGCGGCAGATCGCGAAAGAAGTCGGAGTGCAGGCTGGGGCGTTGTACAATTACACGCCGGACAAGCAAAGCTTGTTGCACCGATTGATGCGTGAACACATGCAGGAGTTGTTGTCTGCATTTAGCGAATTGCAGGGCGGCGAAGACGCTCCACAAGCATTGCGCCAGTTCGTCGGGTTTCACATTCGCTTCCACCTGCAACGCCCTGATGAGGTCTTCATAGCCTATATGGAGTTGCGAAATCTCTCGCCAGAAAACTTCGCCGAAATAGAAGACCTTCGTCGACAGTACGAAAACGCGCTGGAAAACATCCTTCACGCGGGGCAGCAGGCCGGTCAGTTTGCAATTCCAGACACTAAGATTGCGACGCTTGCCGTGATTGCCATGTTGAACGGTGTGATGACCTGGTATCGATCCGGTGGCCGATTGTCGCTGGATGAGGTCGAACAGATCTATTGGAACATGGTGCACAAGGCAGTGACGGCCTGACAACGTCAAGCCGCCAATAGGTCAGTGCGCGGGGCGAATGAACGTCCCGTTTCGCAGCTCCCGAAACGCTTGTTCCAGTTCGGCCCGTGTGTTCATCACAATTGGACCGTGCCACGCGACTGGTTCATCAATCGGAGCGCCAGAGATCAACAAAAACCGAACACCTTCCTGGCCTGCCTGAACGGTGATTTCATCCCCGGTGCCAAAGCGGACAAGGGTCCGGTCGCCAGACATATCGCGGATGTTGACCTCTTGCCCGGCGACCTCTTTTTCCAACAGCACGCCTGTTGGCTGCGAAGCGTCGGCAAAGGCGGCCTGACCCTGGAACACATACGCGAAGGCTCGGCGATAGGTGTCGATCCGAAAGGTCTTTTTCACACCTGCGGGGATCGAGATGTCCAGGTATTGCGGGTCTGCCGCGATACCATCCACCGGCCCGGTCTTACCCCAGAAGTCTCCAACAATCACACGAACAGTTGTGCCGTCGTCATCGATGATTTCGGGAATGTCTTTGCTTTGAACATCCTGATAGCGAGGGGCGGTCATCTTCTGATCCGAGGGCAGGTTGCCCCACAATTGAAATCCGTGCATCTGCCCCGAGGTGTTTCCGTGCGGCATTTCCTGATGCAGTATACCTGACCCGGCCGTCATCCATTGCACGTCGCCCGCACCCAAGGTGCCGGTGTTGCCCAATGAATCGGAATGCTCGACCGATCCGGCCAGAACATAGGTGATTGTCTCGATCCCGCGATGCGGATGCCAGGGAAACCCGGCCTGATAGTCCTGCGGCCTTTCGTTTCGAAAGTCGTCAAACAGAAGAAAAGGGTCCAGTTCCGACGGGTCTTGAAACCCGAACGCACGATGCAGTTTCACTCCGGCCCCTTCCATCGTGGGAATGGCCTGACGCGTTTCCAATGTAGGTCTGAGCGACATGATAAACTCCGGTTCGTTTGAGCAGCATGTAATCTCTGCGCCTGTGCAGTCAATTTGCGCGAACAAACCGAACCTGTGCGAATTTGCAACTTAACCAACCCCCTGTTGTTTCCCATTCAAAGAAGCTAAATCGAGGGGAACAAATTGGGAGATATTGATGCAGGACGACGTGTTGGCAACGATTCAGGCATCCTCGCCCAGACGCTGGGCCGGGGTAGGGATGCTGACAACGGTCGGGGCGCTGGTGACGTATGTTGCCTTGGCGTCGCCGCCCGAGCCGATGTGGCAAGTGTTTTTGTTTGCTGTGGGTGGCGCATCCCTATGGCTGGCCTACCGCGTCTGGCATGCGACACAGGATTGCATAGAACTGACTCAATCCGAACTACGCACGGGCTCGGGTCAGATCATCGCAAGAATCGAAGATATTGAGACTGTCGATAGAGGTGTTTTTGCCTTCAAACCGTCAAATGGCTTTCTGGTTCGCATGCGCCACAAGATGTCATACAAATGGGCACCAGGGCTTTGGTGGAGGCTTGGTCGTAGGGTGGGCGTGGGCGGCATGACAGCTGCCGCCGAGGCCAAGTTCATGTCAGAGGCTTTAAACGTTATTATCGCAGACAAAGGGCGTCTTCGCTAAATTGCACGCCACTTCGTTTGTGAATCTCGGCCTGGTAAAGATGAAGTTTTCAAAGGTAATTCCAGTGGCGAAGTCCCAGCCGGGTCTAAATGTCGGAATATACTCGTTTGATGTCTCGACCAGAATGAGCGTGTCCTGATTGGTCATCGGCGGCAGACGGGTTTCGATTTCGTCGATGTTGTTGTTGTCCCACGATTGCTCAAAACCGCGTACAGTGGACCACCGCACATAGTGACGGTCATCGTCTTCGTCGAATAAGATAAGCGACACCCGCATTTTCATCTCAGACCGATTATTGATCATCTTGCCCGCCAAATCGTGAAGCGAGTCGAAATATGTATCGGTTACGGCTTGAGTTTCACGTGAGATTAAATCGCTGATTGTATAAGCGGCCTTAAGATTCGACGCGCTTTGACGAAACCCTTCGAACGCTGTGAAGGTGAACGTGATCGTCCACAACATAAGCGGGAAGATCATAAGCGCTTCAACGGAAAGAATACCGCTTTCATCGTTCTTGAAGCCTTTGGTGCGGTTTTTTAAATTACTGAGTGTAGACATGATCTTACAGCGGCTCCTGTACAAATGCTGTCGTCGCGGTGACTGCGTAATGGCCAGTGTCATCGGGAACAACTTTTGCAATTGCGGACGCCTCCAGAATTGGATCGATACGCAAGCAGGCCCGCAAGATCATCAACTCGTTGGATTGCCCACTTTTAAAGTCCAGCACGGGTTTTGGATCTTCCGAGCTGTCAGTGCATGGAACTTTGTCCGAAAGAACGATACCTGTGAACGCATCTTGTTGGATCATCTGCAGTCGCAGGTTCCCAACACAGTCCGTGATGCCAGATACGTCACAAATCCTTGTCTTGATGTCGTCGTGGTTCCAGTTGGTACCAGTGCCCAAACGAATGTCCCTCACGATAAGGTCAACTCCGCGTTCCAACGCCGCGTGACGCATCGTGATTAACGACAGTTCGGCACCCGCGACAAGAAATGCCAAGAAAAACGGAACAAGCATGACAAACTCGATCGTCGCGCTCCCCGTCTCGGACCTACGAAACGGCCCGAGTTTCGACAGCATTCTGCGGATCATTGGGTCAGCCTCAATTTATGGATGGAAGAGGCGATGGATTCGAATGCTTTTTCAAGGTCGAGTCCACTAACATCATAGACGTGGCTGTCCGAGCTTGCGCAGTCTTTGAGCGTTCTGAAGCCCGCACGCGGTGCTTCAAATGCGATGCCATAGACAATAATACCTTGGTCTTTCGCTGCACCACACACATGTTTCGTGTGCTGGTTTTTCGCCGAAGTCTCTACTTTCGAGTAGGCTTTGGAGTACCATTCCGCCCAACCGCTGGATTGCCAGTAGTAATTGTATCTGGCGTTCCAGGCCAATGAGACACGGTTAAACAGCTCGGGATAGGTCAGGCGAACCGCCGTTCCGGTTTCCTTGTTCAATTCCGTCTCAGGCTCGGGGTTTCCGAAGGGATGATCCGCCCAAGCGTTTTGCTGGGGCCAGAAATAGTTCGGTCGGCCCTCGGAGTGATACACGGTATACTCACCAGCATCGGAATTGTACCAAACGTCTGACATACCTTCGCGCAGCGAAGGATTGAGCATGTATTGGTCTGTGTTCTGACCGTCCGTCATTACGATGATAATTTTAAGAACGTTCGAGTCGTAATCAGTGGGACGTACCGAAAACTTGCTAGGAACAATTGTTGACGGTGCATATGCAGGGTCTTGTTCCGTCGAAAGTTGCTGCACAATTGGCCGAGTGCTGGGGTCCAAAAGGGCAGTTCCCCACTTCACTCCGATATCAATCGATGTGTTTCCACCCGGTGTGAGCGATGCGATTTGCCCAAGGAGCTTATCCATATTGTCGGTCACAGGAGTGATTGCGCTGCCTGCGCGAACTGGGCAAACGGGCAGGGCGATTGAACCTTCGGAATAGGTGAAAGGATCGAAATGAGCCGTGCGTTCCAACCTGTCACCTACGTGCAGGTCGGCATCGCTGTACTGTTCCGGAATAAAGTTCACGCAATGCGAATAGCTATGCTCCTGCGTAACGTCGGTAAACTTGTCCAGAATTGACGCGCCAGCGTTGACCTGCGTTGCGTATGGTACGATTGAGATAGAAATCTCGCCATTGCCGGATTTGTCGAGCATAAGCTTGACAAACTCGGACGCTGCCTGCTGCAGAACCTTGATCTTGGATTCCCCAGGTGTCGCAGATGCTCGAGACATGGATCCGGAAATATCAAGGACCAGAGAAATTTCCACTGCACCAATCGATTCTTCGGCCGCGCTGGTGGCCCTCATCCCTAGTTCGGTTACTTGTCCGTAACGCAGGTATCGAGTCTCCATGACCGCTTCAGCAGACGCTGTTACCGATCTGGAACCAAACCCTTCGACCACTGTGGTAACGGCATTGAGGTTGCCCAGTCCAGCTTTGTCCATATACGCGTCTACAACGTCTTTGGCAGGAAGTTGCTGGTCAAGGTCAGCCGCGGCCAGGACAGCACGGTCCAAAGTGGATTGCAGGCTCGCGCGGTCGCGTTCATACTTCATGAATTCCATCGACATGCCTGTGACCGCAAGCATGAGAACCATCATAAACAAAACAAAGATAGTGAATGTACCATCTTCTTCTTTGGCAAACTTGCGAATTTCGGAAGCGCGACGCTTGAGTGTCGAACCGTTATTCTGAAGCGAGTATTTAATCATTTTGATGACTCCGCTCCGCACATGGAGTTCGTGCGATATGAAAAGAGATTTGGGTTAAATTTAATTTTCAATCATGGCGTGAATTGGGCGAAAAAGGCTTGGTTTTGGCCTTTTTACGCGTATTTCGGGTATAAAACTGTGCGCCGTTACCGTTCTGTCGATGAAATGAAAACAATTCATTAACTGTTGAGGCGATTGCCCGACTCACCTCGTTTGGTGACGTATTTGTTAACGAAATGATGAAAAAAAGTGCATTGTTTGATTGCAGCCTGACGCAACTGGTGCGACAAAACGTCATGACGTTACGTCTGGTATCGATACGGAGGAATGTATGACCGGCATCAAAGAACCCAGCTTTCGTGAGAGTGTTGATCTGATGTTCAACAGGGCAGCGTCACTAATGGACCTGCCGCCAGGGCTGGAACAAAAGATCCGGGTGTGCAACGCAACGTATACGGTTCGCTTCGGGGTGCGTCTGCGGGGTGAAATCCACACGTTTACTGGCTATCGCTCAGTCCACTCTGAACATATGGAGCCGGTCAAAGGTGGTATTCGTTACGCCACTGCCGTTAACCAGGACGAAGTTGAGGCGCTCGCTGCGCTGATGACCTACAAGTGCGCGCTTGTCGAAACGCCGTTTGGTGGATCGAAAGGCGGGTTGTGCATCGATCCGCGCCAGTATGAAGAGCATGAGTTGGAACAAATCACGCGGCGCTTTGCTTATGAACTTGCGAAGCGTGACCTGATCAACCCGTCGCAAAACGTACCGGCCCCTGACATGGGCACGGGCGAACGTGAAATGGCGTGGATGGCTGATCAATACGCGCGCATGAATACGACTGATATCAATGCGCGGGCCTGTGTGACCGGCAAGCCGCTGAATGCAGGCGGTATAGCCGGGCGGGTCGAGGCAACCGGGCGCGGCATTCAATACGCGCTGCGCGAGTTTTTCCGTCATCCCGAAGACATCGCCAAGGCGGGGCTGGAAGGCAGCCTGGACGGTAAGCGCGTTGTTGTGCAGGGGCTTGGCAACGTGGGTTACCACGCGGCGAAGTTCCTCAGCGAAGAAGATGGCTCTCGCATCGTGGGGATCATCGAATGGGATGGCGCGCTGTACAACCCCGACGGTATCGACGTAGAGGCGGTTCGGCAGTGGATCGTCAAACATGGCGGCGTCAAGGACTACCCTGATGCGACCCACTCAGCCGAAGGTGCAAGTGTGTTGGAAGCGGATTGCGACATTCTGGTCCCGGCGGCCTTGGAGGGGGTGATCAACCTGTCCAATGCCGAGCGGATCAAAGCACCGCTGATCATCGAAGCGGCGAACGGTCCAGTGACGGCGGGTGCGGATGAAATCCTGCGAAAAAAGGGCACGGTGATCATCCCGGACATGTATGCCAACGCTGGTGGTGTGACGGTCTCGTACTTCGAATGGGTCAAAAACCTCAGCCATATCCGCTTTGGCCGGATGCAGCGACGCCAGGAAGAAGCGCGCCATGAACTGATCGTCAGTGAATTGGAGCGTTTGGACCGTTATCTGGGCGAGGCCTGGTCGATGTCTCCGGATTTCAAAGCCAAATACCTTAAAGGTGCGGATGAGTTGGAACTTGTCCGGTCGGGCCTGGATGACACTATGCGCATTGCCTATCAATCCATGCGCGAGGTCTGGCACAGCCGTGATGATGTCGAGGATCTTCGGACCGCGGCCTATATCGTCGCAATTGACCGTGTGGCCAGCAGCTATCGGGCCAAGGGGCTATGATCACGGCCGGAGGGGGAGGGCGTTCCACCCCCTCCGCAACGCAAAACCCTGAACACGTTTTCCAAATGGTAATGGCGGGTCTGTCTATGGGCGGGTAAGCTGCGGTCAAACCAATGATTCCGGGAGACCTCAATGTTGCGTATCGCTATCGCTGCCGTTGTGCTTGCCACACCCTTGGCTGCAGCTGAAACCAAGGAACAAAGCTGCAAGTATCAGGCCGACGTCGTTGCCGCGATCCAGCAGGCGCGTCTGGACAGGGTGAAGGAGCGCGACGTTCCGAAGGCTGTGGCTGACAGTGGCCCGACCTGGCCCGAGAATTACAATGCCGCAATCCCACTGATTACGCCTTGGGTCTACGAACAGAAGATGCGAGACGTGCGCAAGAAAGATTTGGGCGCGGCCTGGTTGGAGCTGTGTTTGCAGCAGTAATCCACATTCCCGCATTTCCTTGTGGATAAGCCCACGCCATCCCCTTGGCGTGGGTTTTCATTTCTGGCAGGTTTGATCTATGTCTTTGCCCCCCGGATTTCTGGATGAGTTGCGCACCCGGCTAAGCCTGTCTCAGGTCGTCGGACGCAAAGTCATGTGGGATCAGCGCAAATCTAATCAGGGCAAGGGTGATATGTGGGCTCCGTGCCCGTTTCACCATGAAAAGACTGCTTCGTTCCATGTCGATGACCAGAAGGGCTTTTATTACTGCTTCGGCTGTCACGCCAAAGGTGACGCGATCAGTTTTGTGAAGGAGACCGAGAATGTCTCGTTTATCGAAGCAGTCGAGATACTAGCGCGTGAGGCTGGGATGCCCATGCCCGCACGCGATCCCAAAGCGCAGGAAAAGCTGGACCGCCGGTCGCAACTGGCCGATGTGATGGAGCAGGCGGTGCAGTTCTTCCGCCTGCAGCTCAAGACCGGTGCAGGGGCGACTGCACGCGATTACCTTGCGGGCCGAGGGCTGGATGCCCAGGCGCTGGATCGGTGGGAGATCGGATTTGCCCCGGACGGCTGGCAGGCGCTGTGGGATCATTTGCGCGGTAAGAATGTGGCTGAGGATCTGATCCTTGGGGCGGGGCTGGCCAAGCCGTCGAACAAGGGTAAGAAGCCCTACGACACGTTCCGTAACCGGATCATGTTCCCCATCCGCGATGCGCGTGGACGCTGTATCGCGTTTGGCGGTCGGGCGATGGATCCAAATGACAACGCCAAGTATCTGAACTCTCCCGAGACCGAGTTATTCGACAAAGGGCGCAGTCTCTATAACCATGGTCCTGCGCGGCAGGCGTCCGGCAAGGGGCAGCCGCTGATCGTGGCTGAAGGGTATATGGACGTAATCGCGCTGGCCGAGGCGGGTTTTGGAGCATCAGTTGCCCCTTTGGGCACAGCCATCACCGAGCATCAGCTACAATTGCTCTGGCGTGTTTCCAATGAACCGATCATCGCGCTTGACGGTGACACGGCGGGTCTGCGTGCGGCGATGCGCGCCGTCGATCTGGCCTTGCCGTTGCTCGAGGCAGGAAAATCTCTGCGCTTTGCTTTGATGCCAGAAGGCAAAGACCCCGATGATCTTTTGCGGGCAGAAGGGCCGGGGGCCGTGCAATCGGTGTTGGAAAGCGCCATTCCGATGGTCAAACTGCTGTGGCAGCGCGAAACCGAAGGTAAGATTTTTGACAGCCCCGAGCGCAAGGCGGCACTGGATAAATCCCTGCGGGAAAAGCTCAAGCTGATCCGTGACCCGTCGATCCGATCGCATTACGGGCAAGAGATCAAGGATTTGCGCTGGCAACTTTTCCGTCCCCAGCGCCAACCACAGAACCGACAGTGGCAACCGCGTGGTAAGTGGCAACCGCCGCAATCGGCAACGCCGGGTGCGCGGGCGTCTTTCCTGGCATCGTCCGAGACCGCTGATATTCAACTGCGCGAGGCGGCCATTCTCGCCATTTCTATCCTCAACCCACAGGTCGTTGTCCAGTTCGAGCACCAGCTTGAAGACATGGAATGTCTCAACCCCGAATACGCTGCCCTGCGGGACGCCATTCTGCGCCACGCGATTGATGATCCGGATCATCTGAAAGACCACATTGTGGATTCTTTAGGTCACCAGCCCCTTGAAAACCTGCTGGCCCTTCGCCATGTCGCAGTGATCCCCTGTGTGTACAAACCGGGCGATGTTGAAAAGGCCGAGATGACACTGGCCGAGGAACTCGCAAAGATCAAAGCGCTCCGGGGGTTGGATGCTGAGATAGCCGAAGCGGCGGAGGAATTGTCTGATCTGGCCGATGAGGCGCTGACATATCGGCTGGCGCAAGCCGCTGAAGAGCGCAACCGAACAAGCCGCAGCCAGAACGAAGACAGGGCCGTTTTCGACATTGCCGACAATGGAGCGCGAATCAACCGCGACGAGAAAGACGCGTTCGAGGCAATCATGTCCGGTATCAATTTCGAGCGGAAACGCCGGTAAACTGGTGTTTTCATAAGGCACTGGAAAAGAAAAACGGGTAAACGGGTGGCCGAATCACTTCTAAGCGCTAATGATTCGGTTCAAACGAATCACCCATCCCTGCAGGAGCATTGAATGGCCGCCAAAGACACGACCGAAGATCGCAAATCCGAAGAGCAGGAACAGGAAATCTCGCTGGACATGAGCCAGGCCCAGGTCAAGAAGATGATCGCCGAGGCCCGCGAGAAAGGTTACATCACCTACGACCAGCTCAACCAGGTTCTGCCACCGGATCAGGTCAGCTCGGAACAGATCGAAGACGTAATGTCGATGCTGTCCGAGATGGGCATCAACATCATCGAAGATGAAGAGGCAGAAGAGGAAGAGAACAAGGGCTCGACCGAACTGACCACCACCGAAAGCAACCGTGAGGTTGCGTTGGCCGGGGCCGCCACCGAAAAACTGGATCGGACCGACGATCCCGTTCGCATGTATTTGCGCGAAATGGGATCGGTTGAACTGCTGAGCCGTGAAGGCGAGATTGCCATCGCTAAACGGATCGAAGCCGGCCGCAACACCATGATCGCTGGATTGTGCGAAAGTCCGTTGACGTTCCAGGCGATCACAATCTGGCATGACGAATTGCTGTCCGAAGACATTCTTCTACGCGACGTCATCGATCTGGAAACCACCTTTGGCAACCAGATGGACGAAGACGGCGATGTGGAAGAGCCTGTGGTCGACACGTCCGCTGTGCAGGCGGCCAAGCCTGCGAAAGATACCGGCCCCGAGCTGGATGCTGACGGCAACCCGCTGAACAATGACGACGATGACGACGACGATGATCAGGCCAACATGTCGCTGGCCGCGATGGAAGCGGCGTTGAAGGATCAGGTTCTGACCACGCTCGAACGCATTTCGACCGATTTCTCGATGTTGTCGGAAATGCAGGACAGCCGGATTTCAGCCACCCTGAACGAGGACGGCTCGTTTAGTAAAAAGGACGAAGAAACCTATCAGAAGCTGCGTGCCGAAATCGTTGAACTGGTGAATGGTCTTCACCTGCACAACAACCGGATCGAAGCGCTGATCGACCAGCTCTACGGTATCAACCGTCGAATCATGTCTCTGGACAGCGCGATGGTAAAATTGGCGGATCAGGCACGCATCAACCGTCGTGAGTTCATCGAAGCGTACCGGGGCCGCGAACTGGACCCGAACTGGCTGGCAGAGATGGCTGAAAAGCCGGGCCGTGGCTGGCAAATGTTCATCGAACGCTCGACCGCCAAGGTTGAAGAACTGCGCAACGACATGGCGCAGGTCGGTCAGTATGTTGGTCTCGATATCTCGGAATTCCGCCGCATCGTGCAGCAGGTTCAAAAGGGTGAGAAAGAAGCCCGTCAGGCCAAGAAAGAAATGGTCGAAGCCAACCTGCGTTTGGTGATCTCGATCGCCAAAAAGTACACGAACCGTGGCCTGCAATTCCTTGATCTTATTCAGGAAGGCAACATTGGCCTGATGAAAGCGGTGGACAAGTTCGAATACCGTCGCGGCTACAAGTTCTCGACCTATGCGACTTGGTGGATCCGTCAGGCGATCACGCGGTCTATCGCGGATCAGGCGCGGACGATCCGTATCCCGGTTCACATGATCGAAACGATCAATAAGCTGGTCCGCACGGGACGCCAGATGCTGCACGAAATCGGTCGCGAGCCGACGCCGGAAGAGTTGGCCGAAAAGCTGCAGATGCCGCTTGAGAAGGTTCGCAAGGTGATGAAGATCGCCAAGGAACCGATCTCATTGGAAACTCCGATTGGCGACGAGGAAGACAGCCAGTTGGGCGATTTCATCGAGGACAAGAATGCTGTGCTGCCGCTGGAAAGCGCCATTCAAGAAAACCTCAAGGAAACCACGACACGGGTTCTGGCCTCGCTTACGCCGCGTGAGGAACGCGTTCTGCGGATGCGTTTTGGCATCGGTATGAACACCGATCACACCTTGGAAGAAGTGGGTCAGCAATTCAGCGTGACCCGCGAACGGATTCGTCAGATCGAGGCGAAGGCGCTGCGCAAGTTGAAGCACCCCAGCCGATCTCGAAAACTGCGGTCTTTCCTGGATCAGTAAGTACAAAGGCGCCTCGTCCGAGGCGCCTTTTTTATTCGGTCTTCACGATGGCCTGTTCTCTTATCACATTGGCGGGAAATCACACGGGATGGGCGGCGTCCCTGTCTATATCTGTTTTGTCCACTCACGGGACGGGGCCGGGGCGAGGCTTTCGGGCTTATGACCCCCGGTCTCACCGCTGAAGGGGATGTTCGACGCGGGTCTTGAAAGCGCTTGGTGGTTGGCCAGTCCAGCGTTTAAAGGCGGTCGAGAAGGCGGCCTGATCTGCGTACCCGAGTGAAAATGAAATCTCTGACAGAGTCATCCGGTTGGTCAGGAAGGTCTGGGCAAGATCACACCTGAGGTCGTCCACGATGTCGCGATAGCTTGTGCCTTCTTCTTTCAGGCGACGGCCAAAGGTTCTAAGGCTCATTCCAAGGTTCGAAGCTATGACCTCGGCCTGTGGGATTGTGCCGGGCAGGGATCGGGTGATTAGCCCTTCGGTCCGAGCACGGATCGAGTGTTCGGGTTTCTTGCGTTCCGCCAGTAGGCGCTCTGCGTATTCCAAAAGATGCTCGCGCAGTTTGGGATCATACGTCGGAACCGGCAGATCCAGTGCCGAAAGGGGCAAAACAATCTCAATTTTTTCCGATCCAAAGACCACCGGAAAACCTGCAAGTTTTTCAAAGCTTTTGATATGATCCCCAACCTCATGCTGAAACCTTATCTCAATCGGGTTCAGGTTGATCTGAGTCAGGTTCCGCATTCTTGCGAGGGCGGCGAAGATCAGAAATTCGGTGCGCCGGTGATAACGGGCAAAACCCGCATCTTTCCAATCGGCTTCCAAAGTAGCGAAATTCCCGGCGATACGCAGACTAAGCGCGATGGCCGGGTCGATGATGCCGTGAAAGCGTGAAAGGTTCTCCATCACCTGTTTCAGGTCGCGTGAATACTTGCTGATGTAAGCCGTCACGGTCGAGGCGGATGTGACCTCAAGCCCGGTACGGGCCGCAAAGGTAATGTCTTTGGTCGCGTCACATGCGAAGCGGACGAACAGGGCCTCTGTCTGAATACTGCAGGTTTCAACCGGTGGGGCGACATCCTGCGGCCTGAGGCCGGTTCGCTTCAGGACAGCCTTAGACAACTCTCCGTTTCCACTGTGACGATCCAGCGCCTGAATAATGAAATGTAGACGGCCAACATCCACGTCCATCGCGCAACAATACCTTACGATTACAAAACAATAGACAGCATATCATAGAATTTCGAATGACACTTGGGATTTTGACGGTCGCGACATCATGTGATGGCAGAAACGCAAAAGAAACTGGCCAGATCGAACATGGGTTTTGCGGTGTGAACACCCAGATAAGCTGTGTTGCCGGGTCAGCACCTTTAGGGGATGAGGTCAGAGCCTTCGGAGAAATCACCACTCTCTGCTCAGCGCTCCCCGGCACGCCCCCCCTTCGCAGATGTCGCATTGTTCTGGAACAACAGATTTGACACCCTGTGGGAAAGGCGATGTCACGGATGTCAACGATATGCGGGAAAGTGCAGTAAGTTCAAAACTCTACGATCAAAACTTGATTGTGTTTGATGGCCAATGCGTGCTGTGTTCGGGTTTCTTCAGATTCATGCTCAGACATGATCGGTCGCGGTGCTTTCTGTTCGCAACTGCCCAATCCCCGCTTGGGCAGAAGCTCTATCAGGAGTTGGACCTGCCCACGCAAGATTTTGAAACCAACTTGGTGATCGTGGATGGAGTGGTCTATCAGCATCTGGATGCGTTTGCCGCAGCTATGCGTCAACTTCCCGGAATGTGGCGGCTGTTGTCACTGTGCCGTTTCTTGCCCAATGCGCTCAAAAACCCTGCGTATCGTCTGATCGCGCGAAACAGGTATAAACTGTTCGGAAAATCCAGCACTTGTCTGGTACCGGGGCCTGACATTTGGGCGCGATTTGTGAGCGATGGTTATTGATGATGAATGACCCGTTCTTGCAGGCATTGGGATCGGTCGAGTATTTACCCGCTGCGGTTCTTCGCCTGCACAGCACAGAAGGATTGTATTCCGGCCAATGTGATATCGAGCCAGGCAGAGGTGTGTTGGCGGCGGTTGCCACCTATCTGGCCGGATTTCCCCCTAGTGGAAAAGATGTTGCGGTCTCGGTTTCGATCCGCGACCGGGGCAAAGCAGTGTCCTGGGAGCGCGACTTTGGCGGGCATCGCACCACTTCGCACCTGACATACGATGAAAACCGGAAATGCGTTCGTGAAGACTTTGGTGCGATTTCGATTTGGTTGCGACCCGCTTGGCAGAACGATGCACTGCACATCGAAATTCATCGCTTGACCATCTTTGGTATTTTGATGCCCGCCTTTGCGTTGCCGCGCTCTCGCACGCGAGAATGGCAGGATGCACAAGGGCGATTCCGGTTTGATGTCTCAGCCCGGGCACCGGGTTTTGGATTGCTGATCCGGTATCGCGGGTGGCTCACGCCGGATCACACAATGCAGGGGGCTGGCTGAATTGGTCGTGAGGGGCACTGTGCAATGCAAGAAGCTGGACTAACCTATCTGGGACACACAATCAGGGAAGATTAACGATGAAAAAGTTATACACATTTGCCGCGTTGGCGACCGTTGCCTTTAGTGTTCCCATGGCCGCCGATGCTGCGCGGAACGGGTATCGTACTGAGCCGATCAACGCCACGGATTTCGAAGTTATACCGCGTGGGGATCAGCGCACAGAAGGCTATTGGTGTGCGGCTGCGGATTATGCGCGCCGGACCTTGGGGTTGGGTTGGCAAGACAGGATCTACGTGTTGCGCGGATACGGGCCCAGTGTCACCACCGGTCGCAGAACGGCAGTTCAGTTTTCGATCAAGCAACCTGAGACCGCCGAGGTGCAACCCAGCAGCTTTATTTCGTTCGGGTTTCAACCCGGCAACAGTGAATCTGTACAAGGTGCAAACTCACGGTGTAACTATCGGCCGTTCTTCAACGACTGATAAACCCACAGGATCGTCACGATGCAGACTGAATTCGTTGTGCACACCCAAGGTCCGGGGCTTTACGAATTCACGTCTGACATCCGGGAATGGGTGGATCAGTGGTCTGCCGATGGCGTTCTGACGCTGTTCGTTCGCCATACTTCGTGTTCCCTGCTGATCCAAGAAAACGCCGACCCCGAGGTTCAAACCGACCTTCAGGCGTTTTTCGAACGACTTGTGCCTGCGTCCGACCATCCGGCAATGTCTTACCTGCGGCACACATATGAAGGACCAGATGACATGCCTGCGCATATCAAGGCTGCACTTATGCCTGTGTCGTTGACGATCCCTGTGTCTCAAGGGCGGATGGTTCTTGGAACCTGGCAGGGGATTTACCTGTTTGAACACCGCACTGCACCTCATCAAAGACGTGTCGCCGCGCATCTGGCCTGACCCTTTATCTAGCGGTTGAAAATTCCGACTACCCAAATCCTAGCGGCTGCCCTATAGTTGTGGATAAGTAAGCCGCAGCGCTTACAAAAAGAGGCCGAACAAGGGACGAGGAGACGGCGGATGCGCTGCCCGTTTTGCGGAAATATCGACACTCAGGTAAAAGACTCACGCCCGGCAGAGGACCACGTGGCTATCCGCCGACGCCGGTTTTGCCCGGCCTGTGGAGGGCGGTTCACAACGTACGAGCGTGTGCAACTGCGAGATCTGGTGGTCATTAAAACCAACGGCAAGCGCGAGGATTTCGACCGCGACAAGCTGGAGCGTTCGATCCGCATCTCGATGCAGAAACGGCCTGTTGATCCGGAACGGATCGATCAGATGATCTCGGGCATCGTGCGTCGGCTGGAAAGCATGGGCGACACTGATATTCCGTCAAACAAGATCGGTGAGATCGTCATGGAAGCTCTGGCGCGGATCGATACCGTCGCCTATGTTCGCTTTGCGAGTGTGTATAAGAATTTCCAGGCGGCCGATGATTTCGAGGAGTTTGTCCACGAACTGCGCCCGCCGCAGCCTCCGACGGACGAGTGAACGAAACAGATAAGCGATTTATGGCGCTGGCCCTGTCATTGGGGCGGCGCGGCCAAGGGACGTGCTGGCCGAACCCAGCTGTGGGCTGTGTCATCGTGCGCGATGGCCGGATCATCGGGCGCGGTTGGACCCAACCGGGGGGGCGTCCGCATGCCGAGACCGAGGCGTTGGCCCAAGCCGGACAGGCCGCGCGTGGCGCTACCGTCTATGTAACATTAGAACCCTGCGCGCATCACGGCAAAACGCCGCCCTGCGCCGAAGCTTTGATTGCAGCCGGCGTCGCCCGCGTTGTGGCCGCCGTGGAAGACAGCGACCCGAGGGTGGCAGGGCAGGGCTTTGCCATGTTGCGCGAGGCTGGAATCGAGGTCGAAACGGGCGTTCTGGCAGAACAGGCGGAGCAGGATCTGGAAGGTTTTTTCTTAAAGACCGAACAGGGACGGCCGTTTGTGACCCTCAAACTGGCCAGCAGTTTTGATGGTCGGATCGCTACCTCAACCGGACACAGTCAATGGATCACCGGACCTAAGGCGCGGCGTGTCGTGCACGCGATGCGCGCCCGCCACGATGCGGTGATGGTAGGGGCAGGGACGGCGCGTGCCGATGATCCCTCGCTGACAGTGCGAGACCTGGGTGTCGCGCATCAGCCGGTGCGCGTGGTGGTGTCGCGTCACATGGACATCTCTTTGATGGGGCAGTTGGCACGCACTGCAGCGAAAACACCGGTATGGCTCTGTCATGCCCATCATCCTGATCCAGAGCGTGCACGCGCTTGGGAGGGTCTTGGCGCAAAACTTATCCCGTGCGCCTTGAAAGATCATCATATTGACGCGCTGGATCTGCTTCAGCAATTGGGGCAGGCCGGCCTGACAAGCGTATTCTGCGAAGGCGGGGCGGCTCTTGCGGCTTCGCTTTTGGCCGAGGATCTGGTGGACGAACTGGTGGGCTTCACCGCTGGGGTGACCATCGGAGCCGACGGGCTTTCGGCCGTTGGATCTCTGGAACTTAAGACACTGGACGAAGCACCAAGGTTCGAGCTGATTGAAACGCAGGTTGTGGGCGGGGATATCCTGCACTGCTGGCGCAAACCCTCGCTGTAGGATTAACGCCACAAATGCGCGTGGGTCGCAAACGCGCCCTGAAGTTTCGACAGCACTCGATTTACCGGCCCAGTGGGCACAGAATTCCCTTGGGCAAGACGCTCTACCGCCACTTCCACCGGACAGGGCTGGCCTGTGACGGGATCGAAGTAGCGGGGATAGTCGATCAGGGTTGCATGTACCAACCCCGTCAACGACGGTCTCGCACCGCGCCGAACTGGAACCGCCCCTAGATCGGTGGTCAGGCCCCAACCGGCATAGAACGGTGCGCCGAGGGTTGTAACCTTTACCCCGCGCAACAAAGCCTCGAACCCCAGAAGCGATGTCATTGTCCAGACTTCTTGGACATGGGGCAGAAGCGAGGCGGGATCTGTGTCAGCGACGACTATGTCGGCCAACGTCGCGGCGTCGATCCTGCCTTCGCGCAGCCCGGCTTCAACATCGGGGTGCGGCTTGTAGATCAGGATTGCGTTTGGATTGGCGTTGCGGGCAGCTTTCAGCAGATCCAAATTGCTGCGCACCGTGCTGGTGCCCAGCAGGACCGAGGCATCATCCTCAACCTGTCCCGGCACTAAAATACGATGCCCTTCGGGCAGGGCGGAGGCGGGCTGGCCCATATTGTATTTGCTCAATCCCTCTGCCAACAACCGCTGTATCAGGCGCTCGGCCCGCAATTCCTGATCCGGGCGTAGAGTTTCACGTCGACTGATCAGGTCTTCTAACTGGCTAGGTTTTGTCGGATCGTAGTAAATGCCGATTTCATCCGTCACCAACGAGAGTGGAGGGACAAGTTCTGCCCCCAAGCCACGCGACCTCAGAAACCCGTCTTCGACCCGCACCGCACCATCGGTGTCGCGTGCCTGATTGGCCCAGACCATATGTGGGCGCTCTGCAGTTTCGGGCTGTGCCGCTGTAAATCGCAGCTTTGCGTGCTGCCCGAATATCTGCTGCAGATGCTTGCGTTTCCACAGCCGCATACCAGAGGCGGTCCATCCGTTCCGGTCCTGCCGCCACGCGCGGGTTTGCGCTTCGAGCGTGTCCAGCACTGTTTCAAGTTCGCATAGTTTATCCCGAAAAGGATCGTACCATGTGGGGTACAGCAGCATAGCTGCAGCGAAAAGCTGCGCGCGGGTCAGGTTGCGTTGGCGGCGCGCAATTGGGTTCTCATCCTGTGTCAGGCCCCAGCCAGCGTAGAATGGCTGACCGAACACACGTGGTTTGTGCCCGGCCAGAACAGCCTCGAACCCCAGTTGTGAGGACACAGTGTAAACGGCAACAGCACCTTCCAGCAGGGGCCAGGGGCTGATCGGTGCGTTGAACAGCGAGATCCGATCTGAAAGGTCCTGATCGGTGAAATGCCCTTGGCGATGACCCGCCTGCGTTTCCGGGTGTGTCTTGATCAGTATCTGTGCGCCAGGGTTTTCTTCTTGCGCGACAAACAGCATTTCAAGAAAACGAGCCCGGTCCGCGCCGCTGGCTGTAACCGCAGCGTCGCCCACCGTTTGATCGACGACCAGAACATATCCGGGGTCCGGAGGGGTCAAGGCCAGATCAAAGGCGGAATATTTGCTGAGATGCAGTTCTTTGATCCGTTCGATTGCAGCGCGCGCGCGATTCAGCAGGGCGGTGTCGTCCAACGGCTCATTGATCAGAGTCTTTTCAAGGTCCGATGGGGCTGACGCGTCGAAATGCAGCCCCGAGCGATCTATGAATAAGCCCAGGGGGCTCTCTCCCTCGCGTCCCGGGTGCAACGATCTGAGGAATGCATCTTCGATCCGTACAACCGGCGCGTCGTGTTTTTCGGCGACCGTTAGGCCGCGATGTGCAGTTGGGCTGTCGCCCCAAACCCCTACGCAATCACCGCTTTTGGGAATGCCCAAACGAACGTCAAAGCCAGCAAGGGACAAGATCCGCTTCAGGCGCTTTTGCGTCAAAAAGCCACCATTATAGACAAACAGCCGGGTACGGCTGTCCCCGGCTGAGCTGTCCTCGTCGGGGATCATGCATCAGTTACCAGTGAGCGTGGCAACGTTGGCAATAGGTGTCAGGCCGCCCGCGATAAGTGAGATGGATTTGCTCCACTGTGCGTATGGCGCTTCGGTCACGTAGATTGTGTCGTCGTCGCGGATCACGAAATCCCGCGCGATGAACAGGCCGTTGGGTGCTGTCAGATTCAGCAGATAAATCATGCGTTGGTCGCCCTTCAGGTCCGCACGGCCGGTGATGCTGCGAGCCACGCTCTCGCGTTCTTTGCGCAGGATGAAGATACCTGTCGGATCCGAGGATAGCGTCAGCAATCCACCTACTTGGGCAAGTGCTTCAAGGGCAGAAAGGTCCTGGCTTTCAAAGGCCACGCGGGACTGGCCGCCTGTAGCGCCAAGCGCGATATAGGACCGGCTGTCTTCTTCCACCAGGATGCGATCGCCACCGCGAAGGGCCACATCAAGCTTGGGATTCCGATACAGGTCTTCGTACCAGACAGTGCCCCTTTGTCCGCCACGGATCAGTGTCACCAATGCAATGTCAGACGCCACCGAGACGCCCCCCGCCTGAGACAACATGCCCAACAAAGAGCGGGTCGGCCGTTGGATCGCGTATATGCCCGGTGCGTTTACTGTGCCGGTCAACGATACAGTGGACCCGTCGCCTGCAGCGCGCCGCACTTCGACCTGTGGATCCGGTGTCTGTTCCTGCAATTTGTTTGTGATCAGAACGCGCAATTGTTCCGGTGTGTTTCCGGCAGCCCGTAAGCGACCTGCATAGGGAACAAAGATGAAGCCTTCGCTATCAACCTGCACCTCTTCCAGCGCCGTTGCCGCGCCAGTTTCGGTGGTCAAAAGGCCGTCATCAACGTTTTCCCAAATGGTCAGGCTCAGCACATCACCGGGGCGAACCGTATCAGCGGTCAAGGTCTGGGCACTGCTGAACGAAGGGGAAAAGCCGAATTGTGGGATCGCGGATGTGGCACGTGTCACTCGATCATCGACCTCGACAACAAACGCGTTGCCACCATTCTGCACAGCACCTGCCAGGATTTCGGTTTTGTTCGGTCCGGATTTCGGAAGCTGGCACGCGGCCATCAGGCCGATTGCGGCCACAAGGGAAACCCCCCGCATCCAACGCATAGGAGAGATCTTCACTGCCGGTGTCCTCAGTCTTTTTGTACTTGTGCGCAGCCTATCCGGTCAGACGCTCAACTTCCAGTCACAGCACGCCCTTGTCCTTCAGCGATTTTCAACTGTGGCGTCCGCGCCGCGCTCTTGTTGAGGATCACCTGATATGGATCATTCGCACTCAGCATCATGTCTACAGCACGCCGCAGAACCTGCCGTCGACCACGACGGGAATAGAAACCGCCTGGCACCTGACTGGTTTCCAGAAGGAACTGTCGATAACACCGATATGCCTCGCTGTCGGGATGTTCAGGCGCTGCAAAAAAGGCAGCAATAGGCTGCTGAGACACGAATTCGGGTTTGTCGTAAACGGACCGCCCGAAAATCCGCAGTGGAATACCACGCCAAAGAATCTGCTGCCCGGCTGTTGAGTTCACGGTCACGGCTGAATTCGCCTCATCCAGAAGCTTGGCCAGTTTTCCGCCGGGGACATAGTGAACCCTTTCTTGAATACCGTGCCTTCTAGCGCATGCCATTGCGTGGCGGCGCAATGGTTCGCGGTGGTTTTCCAAAGGATGCTCCTTGATGACCAGCCTGTGATGTGAAGGCGCGCCCTGCGCAAAGCCCTCGATCACCTGATCCAGAAATTCGCACATGCCAGAATAGTTGGAATGTGCCCGGACCGAGCTGTCATGTCCCAATTGCAGCAGGACCAGGTGGTACGGATGACCACGCCACCTGACACGGGCTGTCGCAATACTGCGGCGAAGTCTGTGAAAAGGCATCAAAATCAGTCGCTTGAAGTAAAGCCTGAACTCAGTTGACACAGGCAGTTCCCGATGTCGCCGGAAGTTGCGATATCGCCCGTTCATGAACATGACGAACCAGTGGTAAAGGGCGCCATAGAAAATGTGCTGCCGCATGTCCCCCCAATGTGATGGTGGCGGGGGTGTTTTGTAGTCCGCGTCTTCCAATGCTAGCCGCATCTGATTTGTGCCCAGCGACATGAGGTGCGAGTTCCCGTTTGATCCGTTCCGCTCATACGTCACCCACCAAGGACGCAGATAGCCTTCCTCAAACACATGAACGATTGCCCCGTGCGCCCTGGCAACATGAACCGCTTGCGCGTGAACTGGCCGTGTATCCCCATAGAGGACTATGTCCGTGATGCCCTTTTCCGCGATGATCCCGGCAAGCGTTTCAGGCCAGGTCTCGGCTGCGTCGAGGAATGGAACATAGCTTGCCTTATCGGCCCAGAACGCTTGGTCACCAGCGTTGAACCCGACGCGCCAGACCTGAGCCCCAGTGGAACGCAGCATTTTTCCCAATGCGGAAAAAAACGGCCCATGTGGTCCCTGAAGAAATAGGAATACGCGATCTTTTGGATCTAAGGGCGTATGCTGCATTTGGACTGCTCGTTTGGCTTTATTGTCGAAACTATGCCCGTTTGGGCAAGGCGCGGCAATGCAGGGCTTGCTCGCGCGGTCTGATAGGCTTACCTCGGCGGTGAGACTAAGACAGCGTAGAGACTGAGGGTTAACGGAATGTTTACAGGGATCGTTACCGACATGGGCACCGTCACCGAACTGGAGCAGAAGGGAGACCTGCGCGCCCGTATCAAAACAGCCTATGATACGTCCGGTATTGATATCGGGGCTTCAATTGCCAGTGATGGCGTTTGCTTGACAGTGATCGCACTGGGGGATGATTGGTATGATGTTCAGATCAGCGCTGAAACCGTGTCGAAAACCAACCTGGATACGTGGACTGTTGGCAAACGCGTCAATCTTGAACGTGCGCTAAAGGTTGGCGACGAATTGGGTGGCCATATCGTATCCGGTCACGTGGATGGCGTGGCCGAGGTGGTTGCCGTCGAAGACGAAGGCGACAGCACCCGTGTGACTCTGCGCGCGCCCAAAGACTTGGCGCGGTTTATCGCCCCAAAGGGGTCAGTGGCACTGAACGGAACCTCTCTGACGGTCAACGATGTGAAAGACTGCGATTTTGGTATCAACTTCATTCCGCACACCAAAGAGGTGACCACCTGGGGCGACGTTCGTGTTGGCGATCGTGTCAACCTTGAGATCGATACGCTGGCCCGTTACGTCGCGCGTTTGGCCGAGATGTCCTGATACGTCGCGTCGCGCCCGATCTGCGCCGTTTGCAGGCTGGCCTTTGGGGCCTGAGTGGTCTATTCCGCCGTGCAAACATGCCATCTGAAAGGCTGCCCCATGAGCTTTGAAACCCCCGGTCCGGTTGAGGCCCAGCTGCGCGATGCGATCAGCCCGATCGAAGACATCATCGAAGAAGCGCGCGCAGGCCGGATGTATATCCTCGTCGACCACGAAGATCGTGAGAACGAAGGTGATCTGGTCATTGCCGCTGAATTCGCCGATGCCGAGGCAATCAACTTCATGGCGACCCATGGGCGCGGCCTGATCTGTCTACCGATGACAGCGGAACGCGTGGATGCGCTGGGGCTGCCGATGATGGCCGTCAACAACTCGTCCCGGCACGAGACGGCCTTCACCGTATCGATTGAAGCGCGCGAAGGTGTCAGTACCGGAATTTCCGCTGCTGATCGTGCGCTGACCGTGGCTACCGCGATCAATGAGCAGAACACAATGGCGCACATCGCGACGCCTGGCCATATCTTCCCATTGCGGGCCAAGCGGGGTGGGGTGCTGGTGCGTGCGGGCCATACAGAGGCTGCCGTTGATATCTCGCGTCTGGCAGGGTTGAACCCGTCCGGGGTGATCTGCGAGATCATGAAGCCCGACGGCACCATGGCGCGTCTGCCTGATCTGGTTGAATTCGCTCAAGAGCACGACATGAAAATCGGCACGATCAGTGATCTGATCAGCTATCGCTCGCGCAATGACAATCTGGTGGTGGAAACTTCGCGTCAGACCGTCACGTCAGAATATGGCGGCGATTGGGAAATGCGGATATTCACCGATCAGACCCACGGCATCGAACACGTGGTCATGATAAAGGGCGACATCTCGACGCCTGAGCCGGTTTTGACCCGCACGCACGCGCTGCACGAAGCGCCGGATATCCTGGGTCTCGGGCCGAAATCTTCGCGCGAATTGCCGCGTGCGATGGAAAAGATCGCCGAAGAGGGGCGCGGTGTCGTCTGCCTGTTCCGGCAACCACGCAACTCACTTTACGCTATTGACGATGATGGCCCGCGAACCATCAAGCAGACCGGGCTGGGCGCGCAGATCCTGTCCAAAATGGGTATTCAGGACCTGGTGCTGCTGACCGACTCGCCTGAAACCGTGTATCTGGGGCTCGACGCCTTTGGTTTGTCCATCGTGGGCACCCGCTCGATTTTGAAGGAAGACTGATCATGGCTGAACAAGACAAGCATGGCATCCTGCCGACGCCCAGTTTCGACAAGCCGGTGAAGCTGTTGATTGTGGCGGCCCCGTTCTATCGCGCGATTGCCGACAATCTGATCGCCGGTGCCAAGGCCGAGATCGATGCCGCAGGCGGCACCTGCGAGGTTGTTGAAGTTCCGGGCGCGCTGGAGATCCCCACCGCCATCGCCATGGCCGACCGTCAGTGCAATTTCGACGGCTATGTCGCCCTGGGCTGCGTCATTCGTGGTGAGACCACGCATTATGAGACCGTCTGCAACGACTCGAGCCGCGCCATCCAGCTGATGGGTCTGCAGGGCCTGTGTATCGGCAACGGTATTCTGACGGTCGAGAATGATGAACAGGCCGAAGTCCGGGCTAACCCCGAAAAGATGAATAAAGGTGGCGGGGCGGCCGCTGCGGCCTTGCATCTGATCGCACTCAGCCGTAAGTGGGGCTCTTCCAAAAAGGGCGTTGGCTTCAAGCCGCCGTCCGAGTCCATCCTTGTGGCGGGCGACAACAACGGACCCACGACAGCATGACCCAGACAGACGCGCCGAAACCGGCCAACCAGAAACGCCTGATGAAATCCGCCGCCCGGCTTTATGCTGTGCAGGCGCTGTTCCAGATGGAGCAGTCGGGTCAGACAACTGAACAGGTTGTTAACGAGTTTCTGGATCACCGTTTTGGCGCCGTCTATGAGGGCGAAGAAATGCTGGATGGCGATATCAGCGTGTTCCGATCGCTGGTCGACAACGCGGTGAACTATCAGGCGCCGATCGATCAGATGACCGACCGCGCTCTGGTCGCAAAATGGCCGATCTCGCGCATCGATCCGACCCTGCGGGCGCTGTTCCGCGCGGCTGGGGCAGAGCTGACCCAAAGCGACACGCCACCCAAAGTGGTCATCACCGAGTTCGTTGACGTTGCGCGCGCTTTCTTCCCCGAAGGCAAAGAGCCCAAATTCGTCAACGCCGTGTTGGACCACATGGCACGCGAGGCTCAGCCCGAGGCGTTCTGACGCCTTTACCGTCGCCCTCCAAGCGCTAGACTTCTGATATCAGCGCAAGGAGAGATGCGATGCCGAAACTGATCCGTCTGTATATCACTCAAGTCGCTTGGGGTTTTGTTATCTCGGCAGTGTTTGTCGGGGTTCTATTGGCGTTGAACGTGGCGAACTTGCGCAACCTGATCACGGGCTCGGAAATCGGTCTGATCGCGCTGATCATGATCTGGTTCATGAACGGTATCGTCTTTGCCGGGGTACAATTCGCCTACAAGATCATGAGCATGGCCGAAAAGCCCGGTGGTCCACGGCGTGGATCGCTTGTCGTGCATAGCTTCAAGCCTGCACTTGCCAAGCAGGAAGCCCGCGCAGAGCGCTGAAATTCAGGGGAAATTGCGGCGGGACCACCAGTCAACCGTGCGGTGTGATTCCCGAGGACCTGTATGTACAGGTGGGCGCCAGGTAATCAGGCCAGGACCTGAACAGAGCCAGCCCCCTCGGAATTGCTTAAGGCCACCAGAATGCTACCTGTCACAAGAAGGGCAGAACCCGCCACGCGTTTAACTAGGGTGTCTGGCGGGTTCGCACAAGGGGTCAGGCATCAACAGTTTCGTGCAAAGCCACGCGCATCTTGCCAAAGTGTTCGTCCCACCCTTTGTCCAAGGCCAGGATCAGTCCGAAGGCATCAGTACCCTGCGGCAAGCCTTCGTGCCGCAGATCAAGACGCGTTCCACCTGCCACAGGCTCCAAGGTCCATTTCACGGTGCTTACAGCATCGCCCATGGGTTTCACTGTGAACGTGTATTCAAGATACTTGGGAGGTTTAGCGACGCGAACTTCGCCCCAGATCAGCAAGTCTCCACTTGTGGTGCCAAACATCTCAAGCTTTTGACCTTCGACCAACGGCCGTTCCGGTTTGTGAAACCATTCTGCCAAATGGTCAGGGTCCGTAAGATAAGCCCATACGGTTTCCGGTTCGGCCCTGAGGAATATTGATTTCTTCAATACAGAATCGGTCATTTTGATTTTCTTTCAACAGCTTCCTTGAGAGAGTTGAGGCGGTCGTCCCAGAACTGGTCAAAATAGCTGAGCCAATCCAGAACAGGGGCCATCCCCAGTGGTTCAAGTCGATTAATGCGTTCCCGACCGCGCACTTCGACCGAGATCAAGCCACCGTCAGAAAGAACAGTCAGGTGTTTCTTGACCGCAGCTCGGGTCATGTCGAACCGGTCGGTCAATTGCCCGATTGTCATGTCCTGAACTGCAAGCAGTTGCACGATGTCCCGGCGGGTTGGATCAGCCAGCGCACGAAACGCGTTTTGAGTTTGGTTTTCCATAAGCACCCTCAAATGAGATACCATTTGGTATCATATTAATGCAGTACCAAAAGGTATCATGTCAAGTCTGAAGGGGTGCTTTACTTTTGTTCACTAATTGTTCACATTTGAAGAATGGTGTTGGATTTGCAGCCTGGACAGAAACTGGCGCGGGGTGTCGCGCGACACCTTGCGACGCATGGTTTTGTATCTGTTGAGGAATTTGTCCCGGCACGTGGTTTGCGGGTCGATGTGATGGGGTTGGGGCCCAAGGGTGAGCTTTGGGTGATCGAATGCAAATCCAGCCGGGCCGATTATCAGTCAGATTCGAAATGGCAGGGCTATTTGGAGTGGTGTGATCGGTTTTTCTGGGCTGTCGACACTGATTTTCCGGTCGATCTTTTGCCCGCGGAAACCGGTTTGATCATCGCCGACGCATATGACGCAGAAATTGTGCGCATGTCTCCTGAGGACAAACTGGCCCCGGCACGGCGGAAGAAGATGATCCAGAAGTTTGCAACAGATGCGGCACGTCGTCTGCACGCGTTGCGCGATCCGCGGCTTTAGCGTCAGCCTTTGACGGCCAGAGCGGCTTGGACAGCCGCGCGGATTTCATCGGCAATTTCTTCGGCTTCTTCCGGGTCGAAATCCATCGGAATTTCCACCCCGTCAGCTTCGATGAACAGGCGCACCATACCCTGATCGGTTGGGCCGATTTGCAGATTCGCCTGAATGTCGCGTTCGGTATTGATGCCCATCTGTGCCTCCGAGACTGAGCATTCCTGCTAGCGCGCACGGGGTTGAGAATCAAGTCACCTTTGCGGTCAGATAAATCATGGATGATGTTACACTCAGAACCTTTCAACCTGACGACGCCGCCTGGCTGGTCGAACAGCACGGTAGGCTCTATGCGCGTGATGAAGGGTTTGACGACAGTTTCGCGCCTTTGGTGGCACGTATTCTTGACGAGTTCATCGCATCCCACGATCCCACCCGCGAAAGAGGCTGGATTGCAGAGCAGGGCAGGCAACGGCTGGGCAGCATTTTTTGTGTAGGTCTGGATCAGCACACGGCAAAACTGCGCTTGTTTCTGCTTGTCCCCGAGGCACGCGGTCATGGGGTGGGCAAGCGGCTGCTGAAAGCCTGCACAGGCTTTGCAAGGAACGCAGGATATCAGGAAATGGTTCTGTGGACCCACGAAAGCCACAGGGCGGCATGTTCGCTTTACAAGGCGTTTGGGTGGGAACTGACAGACAGCAAACCGGTGCATTCCTTTGGGGTCGATCTTGTCGAACAAAGCTGGAAATTTCGGCTTTAATCCTCTTGCATTCCCCCGGCGCGTTCGGTAAATCGCCCCTCACGAGTGCCGCCTTAGCTCAGTTGGTTAGAGCGCTGGATTGTGGATCCAGAGGTCCCCTGTTCAAGCCAGGGAGGCGGTACCAATTTTATATCTTAATTTCATTATTTTACGTGGTTAGGCCACTTGATTATCGTAGGGACGTTCACCTAAAGGCAACTCTAAGGCAACTGCGCTACACGAAATGATTGGATTTCTAGCCGCACTTCTTGTGGCGCTATAGCCCAAGGGTTACCAAACTCTCCTGATGCGATGTGTCAAGCGCCGTCGATCACTATGCCACCAGAAGGGACCGAACGCACAAGAATGGTTGGTCAATCTTACGTTATCGCGCGCGAGCGATTGACCTGTGCATACAAACCCAAACCTCCAAACCTGGCAGCAGCTACGAGATGGTTGGAGGCTATTCATCGTCATCCAGCTTTGCCTCAATCACCTTCTGTTGAGCCAATCTCTCTGGAAGGCGGTCGCTGATGTCTTTGAGTCGCTGTGTTGGATTGACGTTCATGCCTACAGTTCCGCTGTGGGTGTGCGTGATGCTAACGCCATCAGCGCGTCCGAATGCTCGGTCCTGAGCTAAGGCCAGCAAGGCAATTTGTTCTTTCCCCGAAAGTTTTCCTGATACAAACTCACCATTCTCATCTCGGCGATTGAAGAGTTCGTCCATCGACAACAGATCGTTCATGCGTTTCACAGCGACCTCGCCGTTCGACTGGATCAACTTTCTTGTCTCTGGGTCCAGCTTGGGTCGCCCACCCGGATTACCAGAATGACCAGGCTTGAAGAGAGGTGTTGGCACAGTAGACTCCTCTGTTCTCAGAAGGTGAAGGCACCAGGTGATAAGTATGTATTTTATATATCGTAATTCGGCATGAGTTGCGAATATTTATGCCTTTTACGGCATGGCTGGGCGGTAGTTTTGTTCGAACGACAGGCACAGCGGACTATTATCGCCAGCGATTGCTATCGTGCCGAGCGATCACTAAATGCAGAAAGTTGGACTGTCTGCTGCCGAAGGACCTCTTAGCGGGGCTTAGCCGTCATCTGAGAAAAACAGTCGGATGACCGAGTCGAGCCCGAACTGCACATTGGTAAAACGCGCAGCACCCGTCATGAAGGGCGGACTGCCGACATTCGCCGCGTCCAAGACCGAAGCCCGAGTCGCGGACGAAACTGCTGTTCGCGGCACAGCAGCGCTGATGGGCTCAACGGAAAATTGCCAAACCGATGCACCAGTCATGGCACGATTGTGATTATCTACCCTTCGATCTAGAGTTCCATTGGAACCCTTTGAAGTGCGGGCCGAAGCTATGATGACATTACCTATTTTGGAAGCCGCGCTTTGGTTCCTAATCCCTGCGTTGTTTGCGATGATCGCGCATTGGGGTGCGCATGCGCTGTTTCCGAATAAGCCATCAGAGGAGACACTGGATGCAGCCAAATGGGGGGCTGTCAGGATCGGTGCCGTTCATGCCCTTATTCTTGCGCTCGCCTTTTCCAGCGTGCGATCAGAATACAATGAACTTGGGGAAAGCATAGACAACGAGGCATTGGCGATCGAGCAACTCTATCGCCAACTTCAGGAGTTCGGCACCGATGAATCTGAAGCGATTCGAGAAGACTTGGAGCGCTATACCCGGCTGGTCGTGAATGAGGAATGGCCGAGTATGGCGACGGGAAGACCGCTGGAAGAGGCGGATTTGCTGGTCGATGCGATTTATCGTCAGATCATTGTGCTGGCGGATAACGCGGAAAGATCGAATTCGGCGTCAGCGATGTTGAACGACATAAACGACATAGAAAACGAACGCGGTCAGCGCAGTTTCGATATCGAGGAGCCGATCAGCCCGATGTTTTGGATGATTGCGGTTGTCGGGCTTGTTTTGACCTGCCTGTCGTTTTTTCCGACGCCGCATGGACTGCTGCGCTCGTCGTTTCTGGGTATGTTCGCGGGAATGAATGGATTAGTGTTCTTTGCCATCATTGGTTTTTCACACCCTTTTTCGACCGCATTCCCTATCCAGCCAACGCCGTTTTTAGAAGTTCTGCAGCGGACTATCGAAACCGCTCAGTGACCGGAATCACTTCACAGGCCTCGCCACCACGAGTCCGACCAGCCGGGCCACGATCACCGCGAGGTAAAACTGCCCGATCAGCGCCTGAACCACCGCAAGGCTCGCAATGCGGGCGTTTTCGGGCGCAATGTCACCGTATCCGAGCGTTGTCATGGTCACGAAGCTGAAATAGGTGGTGACGAAGGCCGCCAGATCCGGGTCGCTCTCGGCGAATCCAAGCTCAAGGGACACGTCGCCGAGCCCGACCAGATTGTAGATCGCGGCGAAGGTGAACCCGATGAGCAGATAAACACTGAGAGCGTTGGCAACCACTCTCCAGTTCACGTCACCGGTTGTTCTAAAAATCTTCTCAAGTAATCCGATGGCAAGGGTCAACGAGAACAGCAGGTCAAAGATGATCGCAAGCCGCTCGAAAGCCGGGAGCATGTCGCTCGACATCGTGTCCAGAATGAAGGAGAGCAGCCCGAATGCCACCACGGCGACGAATGTGACGCGGCGGGTCGATGCCGCCGCCGCGGCAACAACGATGAGAAGCAGAAAAACGCCCTCAAAGGTCTGCTCTGAGACTTGAGTTCCCAAAAAGAACGGCCACCAAAGCAACGTCAAAAGCAGACATAAGGGGAGCAGCAGTTCTCCCCAGACCGCAATCGACGGATGATGATGGATTATCGGCTTCATTGTACAAGCTTAAATCTCACGAAGGTAAAGCGCGAGACCAATTTCCGAAGTGCGTACTTGGGCTGCGAACGCTGTCATTCCAAAGAAATGGCAGTCATACTCGCAAGGAGGAGGCGAGGGTTGTGTTGCAAATTTTTGGAACGATCAGAGTAAGCGTCTTACCAGGCACACCTATCCTGCCGTCTAAGCAAACACCCGAAAGCCAGAGGTAGCTGCGCTGGAGAATTGCTTCTTTCGGATCATGTTGGCGACCTCGATACCATCCAGCGTAGCGGACGCGGATGCGAGGGATTTGAACCCACACATATGTCGAACACGCCGTTTTATCAACCGATGATCCTGCTCGATCATGTTATTCAAAAATTTGGACCTGATTGTCTGCACCTTGGCTTGGCAACCAAACCGCTTCAAAATCCTCTTCACTTCTCGAATACCGGCTGCGTTGGCTCCGCTCTTATCGATGAGGACTTTGTCTGGGATTCCGTTTGAAGACAGCGCTTTGGCAAAGAATCTGGTTGCTGCGGGACCGTGTCTTTGCCCCGTAAAATTGGGCCACTACTTTGGTCGAGAGGGGGGAACAAGGGATGGCTCGGAAGCGATACTCGGACGAAGACATTCTGAAGCTGCTGCGTGAGATTGAACTGAAGCTGGCAGATGGCGATGATGTTCGGACAGCCTGTCGTGGTGTCGGTGTCAGCGATGCGACCTACTACAATTGGCGGCGTCGGTTCGGTGGCATGGGCAAGTCGCAACTGTCGGAGTTGCGCAGCCTGGAGAAAGAAAATGCTCGGCTGAAGAAGATCGTGGCCGAACTGGAACTGGACAAGCTGATCCTCAAAGAAAGTCTGAACTACCTAAAACCGAGGGCCTGACGACGAGCCAACTTCGTCAGGCCGTCATTCATGCTCGCCAGAAGCTCGGCACATCAGAGCGTCGCACCTGCAAGGTGGTCGGCCTTGCACGCAGCTCCATGCAATACCAGGCCGTAGAGAAGAACGATGATGCTCTTCGACTGGCCATGATCCGTCTGGCCAAGAGCTATGGCCGGTATGGCTACCGTAAGGTGGCGCAGCTACTTCGGGTCGAGGGCTGGCGTGTCAATCACAAGAAGGTAGAACGGCTGTGGCGGGAGGAAGGTCTGCAACTCCCGCAGCGGCACAAGAAGAAGCGTCGCCTGTACCACAAGGACAGCTCGATCATTCGACTCCGACCGACGCATCCCAACCATGTCTGGAGCGTCGATTTCGTTCACGACAAGCTGAGCAATGGGCGGAGCTACAAGATGCTCACGGTTTTGGATGAATACACCCGCCAGGCGCTTGCAGTGGAAGTTCGGACCCGCATGGGTTCTGAAGATGTGCTGGAGGTTCTCTACGGGCTGTTCCTGCGCCACGGAAAGCCTGATTTCGTTCGAAGCGATAACGGCCCAGAGTTCTCTTCACGGGCGACCCAGAGTTGGCTCGAGAAGGTCGGTGTGAACCCGACCCGGATCTACCCGGGCTCTCCCTGGGAGAACGGATACAACGAGAGGTTCAATGGAACGCTCCGCCGCGAGGTTCTCAATTCCGAATGGTTCACAACGACCAAGCAGGCACAGATCGTGATCAATTGCTGGCTCAGGCAATACAACCACACCCGACCGCATCAGGCCCTCAACATGCGCCCACCAGTCCCCGAAACTCTAGTCCGAAATGGCCCAGAACACGGGGGCTAGACAGTCAGATGAGGCATTCCAGGATGCTGCTGCAGAAGCGAAAACTCTGAACTCCAGATTAGGCCGAGTGCGCCTCTTGTTGAACCGGTGGCACTGCTCGACGATGTTGTTATCCGACTTAGATGAGCTCAGCGCTCCAATCGGTGGTGTTAAAGGCCTTGATGTGCATAAGAGTTGATCCACCGGGTATGGGGTGAGAACGGCGTAAGCAAAGGGACCACTTCTACTCTATTCTCGAGGTGGGAAGGTGTCTCGGTTTAGCAGACCCGACAGCTCCAATTGAGTAGTGCCACCGCTATTGCCGATGACTTAGAATTTCCTCTAGGGAACTTCGATGTTCACGCTACGAATTGAGAAAGATCAGATACCGTCTGAACGCTTACATCATTCAAGTCTGTTGCCCGTCAACCTCGACTTAGCATTGATAAGAAAATTCGAACACCGGGTTATTTATCAAGCCGCCGCTGGTGATACCACAAATCCTTCCGGTGGAGTTCAGGTACGCTTGCGCAGCTGCTCGGTACCGGGATATCTCAGATGTCGGGTCGTCGAACAGGCCGTAGGTTCTTCCGTCGAAAAGACCCTCCAAAACAGCGGAAGCGGCCGAGGGACCAATCTGTATCTTCGATGCTTCAGGTCGATCGCTTACTGTAAATGTCTGACCGTCGTACCGGAATGAACTGGATGATGAGTTCAGTTGGTCCCCGCCGCCGGCGCATGCCGAGATAAAAAATGCACCCAAAAAAAATGTAACACAGCGTCGCATTCTAAACATCTCCAAAATCTTCGTCCGGCTGTTCAGCACCTTTATTGCAATTAGCATCTGCAGTGCAACCTCAGAAGACACTGAGACAAAACTTTGCTAGTCATCTAAATTGATGGCCTTCCAGCAACGATCAGGCTTCGACAGATCGGCTCCTGGAAAGGCTAAATTGCCAGCATGCACCAAACCCTAAGGCGGTCACTTGGTAGATTGCGAGCGCAAACCTAGTAAAGGCTTACTTGTTCCATAAGCCAGGGCAAATCTCGACCTGCCGCCTCTTAATCAGGATTAGTCGGGTAAGTTGAGTATTTCGCTATTGCGACCCCGGTTTCGCGATTGAAGGCAATATAAGCACCGTAGGATCCGATGCCAAACGCGACATTCTCGTCAAGCACGTACCATTGGTTGCTATAGTGTTTAAATCCCGGCAATGCCGACGCGTAAGGACCATCCTCCCAAGCCGCAGCTTTATCTGCATCGGCAGAAAAAATGTCTGCAATGTAGTCTTCCGAGATCACCTGCTGTCCGTCCACAATACCACTATTGGCCATTGCATGGGGAAGTTTGACGAAATCGCGCAGGGTAAAAGGCTTTGTTGCAAAGTTTTGAGCTAGCCGAACTGTCTTGGCGATCGGAACGAAGTTAGGCTGCCAGTTCAGCTAATTGTTTAAACGGACAGAGTCCGGGCGCGAATTGGCCCTTTCGGATCATGTGTGACACCTCGATGCCAGCAAGTGTTGCTGCTGCTGAGGGAAAGCTCTTGAAACCGAGCATCGGGCGCGTTCGCCGTTTTATGAAACGATGGTCTTGTTCTACAATGTTGTTCAGATATTTCCGCCTGATCATCTCGATCGGGATGGGCAGCCAAAACCCGCAAGCATCTTGTTGATTGCCTTGATGCCAGCGGTGTTGGCACCGCTTATGTCGATCACGATCTTTCGCGGCAGACCGTTGACCTCCAGCATTCGGGCGAAAAACCTTGTGGCGGCCGGCTTGTTTCGACGCTCGGACAGCATGAAATCAAGAGTTTTACCGTGTTTGTCTACGGCACGATAAAGATAAACCCATGTACCTTTTAGTTTGATGTGCGTTTCATCCATTCGCCAGGAGCGGTCGCAATGTCCCTTGCGACGACGCGCTGCATCAGCGATTGCACCAGAATACCGTGTTACCCATCGGTTCAGCGTGGTGTGATCCACTTACACACCGCGCTCGGCCATGATTTCTTCCAGATCCCGGTATGACACACCGTATCGGACATAGAAAAACACCGAGAACAGGATCACATCCTTAGGATATTGTGCGCCTTTGAAGGAAATCATGAACTGACTTTCGACTGATTTAACCGAAGGTCATTCACCCGCGGCATCTGACGTCGTCAACAGACAAAAGCTTGCAACAGATCCCCCAGACGGCACAGGCGATGATCTCACGCGGAAAACGAAAGCCCTTCAGGCGAGGCATCTTGGACGGCATCTTCATGCGTGAGGCCTAACCAGTTCAGAACGCACAAACAAGTTGGCAATGCCCGTTCAATCTGTCGGTAGGAAAGTTGTTCTAGTAATTGATTCTCCAGACTATTATAGTGTCAAAATACAAAGGAATACCTGCGGTGAAGAAAACAAAAAGTGCAATCTTAATTATTGCCTTTATCGCTATGGGCAGCGCGCCTGTAGCCGGCGAAGATTATTAGGCTGGTGCCCACGCCGGTATACAACTGGGCTTCGCTTCCAGTGATTTCGAGGACCTCGCGGCTATTTTCGATGGTGATGACAGTGACGACGGTTTCGTCGCGGGTATCAGTGTTGGCTACAATTGGAGTCTGAACAATGGCTGGTACATAGGCCCGGAACTTCAGTTTGATATTGAAGATCTCAGCATTAATGACCCCGATACCGGAGGCAGTTTGGCATACGACGCGATAGTTCGATTAAAACTTGTCGCTGGCCGGGAAATTGCGGATGGTCGTGGCTTGCTGTTTGGCAGCTTGGGCGTGGCTTACAGTGGGCTCGACGCGGTTGGTGAGTTCGTTGCGGATATAGATGACAGTCAGACTGACTGGATGGTCGGTATCGGGTATGATCACAGGCTAGGCCAATCTGATTGGACGCTTGGCGGCGAGTATATTTACCATAATTTCGATGACTTCGACTATGATCTGGTTCAATTACGTCTCCAGTACCGCTTTTGAATATCCTAAAGCGCACAAACGTCAAGTAACCGATCAATACCAAGAATGTTCAACAGCCAACTGCCTTAGCCGCCGAAGAGTGGAACTTTTTGTCAGACCGTGAAATCGAAACAGTAACCATTTTGGCTTAACTGTGATTGCGTTTCCGAAATCACGAAACGGCTCTAAAAGGTATCGACGTTTCAGAGACTTCCGCTTAATCCGAATAGGGGTCCACTCTTTTAGCGGACAACTCGTAGGCAATGTCAGCCAAGTGAGTGTTTGCCACGCGTGTGTTGAACTCGCCTGTGACCCACACCGGTTCAAACAGTTCTGCAAATTCAAATTGCACCTCTGACTTTACAAAGACCATCTGGTTAGCCGGTGGGGGCGGTACATGTATACAAGCGCCCACATAAGGCACCAGAATAAACTCACTTACTGCAGTACCATTGAACTCAAGTGGAATTGTATACCCGGGAAGCCGAACAACCTGTCCGTTCCAATCTGTGCGAACCCCTTCATACCGAGGCTGCTGACTTAACATGGAAGCAGCGCCATGTTGTAAAATGCCGGTTATGGGTTCCGGTACCGATTGACCTTCCGGTATCAAGTCGCCCCACGCCAGTTCTACAGGTTCATCGGCCGCTGCAAAACCCGGTACCAGTGACACGGCCGCCATCCCCTGCAACAGACGGCGTCGTTTCCAACTATTTCCCTGCTTAGGGTGTCTATTTTCAAAAGTCTCTCTCATACTTCCTTCCTTCCTGACGCCAGAAGCGTGAAGTAATGCAACAAACTGACCAATTCTTGCTGTAGGAATCGCGAACAGCATGGGTGAACACCTAGAGAAGCGCTAGTAGGGCCGTGCCTTATTCCTCAGCTAGATAAACTTCTTCTCCGGCGAAGACCGTTCGCAAAACTTTGGTATTCTTGATATCCGTAGACTCGATTTTTGTGATGTCGCGATCAAGGACAATCATGTCCGCGAACTTGCCGACCTCGATGGAACCTGTTTCGTTTTCGACACCGATCACATGCGCAGGTCCAAGAGTTGAAGCTCGGATTGCTTCCGACGCAGTGACTGCATTTTGCGGAAAGAAAGGACCGCTTTCCGGATCGTCTGGCCTCACCCGCGAAACCAAAAAGCCTATCCTCGCCCATGGATCAAGTGGTCCGACCGACCAGTCACTTGCGAATGCGACTTCCGCACCGGCGTCCAGCAAGCGGCGCGGGTTGGTGTATGCGGCGACATTCATCCGGCCCATGACGTCTTCGAAGGTTTTGACCGTCGCTGACGGGAACCAGACAATCGGCGATAGCTCGATCGTCAAACCAAGGTCTGCAAACCTCTTTATGTCTTCTTCACGGATCAGGCCGTTGTGCGTCGGGTGGTGACGGATGTCGGACTCCGGGAAGGCTTTTTTCACTGCCTTGATAGCGTTCAAACTCTCACGAACTGACCTGTCACCCGTCCCGTGGGCCATGACCACCCGATCCATCTCTGTTGCCAGCGAATAGAGAGCAAGAAGGTCAGCGGGCGAATAATAGTGCACGCCGAAGTTGTCGGTTCCCGGGTAAGGGTTGACCAACCAGCCTTCTCGAGTGGGCGGAGTCCCATCCAAAAAGATTTTGAAACCACGGGGATCGAAGAAATCCAATACATAGTCATCCGCGCTTTGAATGGTCTCGATCTGCTCGTCCAGAGTGCTGCCGGCATCATAATAGTTGTAGCTCATCGCCATGTGCATGCGGAGTTTCCACTCTCCGGCGTCATTCAGCGCATGAACCGCATCAATGTGGCTTTGATAGCCTGCAGCGGCTTTGACGCTCGTTATTCCGAGTGAGTGAAACAGGTCCTGAAATCCTCTTGCCGTTCCGATCATTTCTTCTTTCGGAAAAGGTGGCATGGAACGCCGGGCGAACCCGATTGCGAATTCTCGGATTGTTCCACTCGGAACTCCAAACCCATCCCGAACCACCACTGACCCGTCCGGAAGGTCAGCATCACGTGCCGCCATGATTCCTGACAATTCAAGCGCCTTGGTGTTCATCCAGACGCTGTGAGCGCTCTGGTCCTGAATGAATACCGGACGGTCCGGGATGACTGAATCCAGCAATTCTCGTGTCGGCGCTTCATCAGGGAACATGCCGGGGGGCCAGGAGCCGCCGATGATCCACTCCTTGTCCGGGTTGGCGTCAGCATAGGCCTTGATCTCGGCCAGAATGGACTCCGGCGTGCTGTTGTCCTCGATTCCCAGCAGGTAGCTGTCGCGATGGAAATCCTCGAAGGGATGCATGTGCACATCGATGATCCCCGGCATGGCAAAGCCGCCGTTCAAATCGACGACTTGCGTTTCCGGGCCGCGGTGGTTTTCCACACTCTCGGCCGATCCGACCGCAATGAACTTCCGGTTCTTGATTGCCACGGCTTCAGCCAAAGGGATCTCTGCGTTGACCGTGAAGATGGTGCCGCCAGTGTAGATCGTGTCGGCTTCTTGTGCATTTGCACTGCTCAACGTCAAAATCGACGCCGCAATCCCTAAAACGGTCAGGTTCTTCATGCTTTTCTCCACTTGTGTCGCCACGTTATCCCCTTACTGAAGGTGTGTCCAAAATATTGTACCTTCATTGAGCCGGTAGTACTTTCACGGAACTCCGCGTTTGGCGCGCACCCCAGATTTCTTGAATGCTGAATACGTCGCGCCGGCCATGAAAGTCGAGAGGTTGATATGACAGCGCGCATCACACTCAAATCTACAGCATTTGTGCTTTGTACGGCAACAGCGGTCGTTGCACAGGACGTAGCGGATGCGATCTATTCCAACGGCAAAATCTACACTGTGGACGAACAGGCGTCTTGGGCCGAGGCCGTGGCCATCAAGGACGGGAGGTTTATTGCCGTAGGCGCTGCTGAAGACGTCTTAGCCCTTTCGGGCCCCAATATGGAAACCTATGATCTCGAAGGTCACTTTGTCATGCCCGGCTTGGTGGATACCCACACCCACCCCTTCATCGACGCGATCCGGCAGGTCGATCAGTTGTCCATCGACGGTGCGTCGGAATCGGCAGAGGACATCAGGGACCAGATCGCAGCCTATGCGCGGGCCAACCCGGAGAAGGAGTGGATCTTGGGTATGGGTTGGCCAAAGGGCGTATTCCCCGAGGAAAACCCGCACCGCGACCTTTTTGACGAGGCGGTGGCCGACCGTCCGGGATGTCTGATGGATCAGGGCGGCCACTCATTCTGGTGCAACTCACTGGCTCTCGAGATTGCCGGTGTAACGGCAGATTTCGAGCCGCCGCGTGGGGCAGTCATCGAAACCGACGAAGACGGCACGCCGTCAGGCACGGTCCGCGAGACTGCGCTTGGGTACATGAAGCAATTCGTCATCAAACCAAGCGATGCCGTGTTTCTGGAAGCAGCTGAGTATTTTCAGGACTTGGCCAGAAGCAACGGAATAACTGCGACACGAACGGCCACCGGATCCGAGGATACCCATCGCACACTCACCGGCATGATAGAAAACGACGCTTTGACAATGCGTTGGGCCGTTGGTTTGGACGTGAACTACTTTGAGTCGGCTTACACATACGAAGAGCGACTGGCGCAGATCGAGCGCCGCGGCCAATCCGACCATCATCCGGGCGAAGATGCCCTTGTCGCTCCAACGTTTCCAGCGGTTGTAGAGAGTCTTGTGCGGGCCGTATTCCTTCGGCGCATCGCGCCAGCGCAAACCATTGCGATTAATAAAGACTATCCCGCTCAACACCCGCCGGTCATCGACGCGGGGTTTGCAATGAGACTTTGGGAAGAAGGGCTCAAGACGCGCCATCTGGGCGTCGGTCAGCCAAAACAGATCAGACATGTTCACCGCTCGTTTTTCAAACTGTGAATCACGCAACCCCACAGAAATCAATGGGTCCTGATCCTAGAAACGCATTGAAGGTTGCAATGATTTTCTTTGCCTGCCAAGTTCTACCATATTCCTGTTCAAGGTGAGCAGTAGTGAAACAAAAAGTTGTGTGGGCTTTTGTTGGCGGGCTAGTTGTGATCGTGGCTTTAGCGGTGACACTGGGTAAATTAGTGTCCATAGCGGCTTCAGTGGTCCGACAAACTTTTTATGCCGTCGAAACTGATGTCTTTGACACAAATCGAATCCATGATCTCGAGCTGAAAGAGCCATTTACTGTTTTAGCGGCTGGAGACATCGCCAACTGTGATACAGAGGGCTCAATGAATCGAGCGTTTCGAAATCTCAGTTACTCACTGAATATTGCCTGAAGCAAATTGAACCCTAACGATGGTATGGTTGCCACAACGAAATTGCTGAGCAATCAACCGGATGCCATTGTGTTGGCTCTGGGAGACCTTGCATACAAGCGTGGAGAACCGGCCGCCTTCAACGATTGCTATGATCCTTACTGGGGTTCTGCTAAAGCGCGGACATGGCCTACTCCCGGGAATCATTAATACAAGTCACCGGGCGCCTACGGATACTACGACTACTGGCAAGAACGTGCTGGGCCAGATCGCGCCGGCTACTATGGGCTTGTAACAGAAAACTGGCTCATTTTATCCCTAAACATCGAGATAGATGCGTCGCCTGGCTCGTCACAGGCCACATGGTTAAAAGGTATTATCAGCGCCTATCCATATTCTTGCATCGCTGCATACTATCACAAACCTGCCTATTCAACAGCACCACGGAAGGATAGCGATAACGCGCGAGCATTGTTTGGAATCTTGGCGGACTCCAACGCCACACTTGTGTTGAACGGGCACAACCACTTCTATGAGCGCAGTAAACCGCTGGATGCCAGCGGTACACCAAGTAAAGATGGCACTGTAATCTTCATCTCTGGTGCCGGCGGGGAGATATTGGTCGATCAAGTAGAACCCGCTGCTTTTGCTGACCGGCTGATTACTAATATTCCCGGCATTTTGAAGCTGGATTTTTCAAGTACTGGAGTTCGATGGTCGTACTTGACGAGCGAAGGATCGACCGAATCCGACAGCGGCGCTCTATCATGTCAAAAAGGCCTTCAGCCGTATACTGCAAGATAGATTACATCTTCGCTTCCTAGCCAGAAGCGCAATTACTTATCAGAGGTTCGAGTATGTTTTTTCCTAACATTTGCTCACTTCACCACTATCAACACATGTTTTGCGACGAGCAAATCTTAGTGATTGGATTTAGTTTGGCTAACTGGGGTTGAGGCCGCCCTTAGTTCCGTCTGTTTTTGTTGCGAAAGGCCAAGGCAGCCCAAAAGAGCCAAAATACAAAGGCAGCTTAGTCCGCGTAGCGGTCGTTCACGCCGAGTGCAGCGAACGACCGGACTGAGCCCAATTTTGCGCAGGCTGCGGGCTAAGCGAACGGCAGCTTTTGAATAGCGGTCAAAATCGTGACAAAATCAAACGCAACTTTGCCAAGGGTTTCTGGTACAAGATTCTTCGACCTCGGCGAGAGCGACACCTGTGACAAAAACGACCGATTTTGACAAACTTAGGTTGAGCTCAACGGCCCTTTGACGATGAACCGAAAATTTTGTGAGCATTGGGTGCGCGAGGCAAGGTCGTCCAGCGATAGATGGAATTAATTGTGACACCAGCTAAGAAAGATCAGAGTACTGTTGGAGATTTGCTCAATCACACTTACCGCTTGGAAGCTGCACTAACGCGCGGAAAGCTTAAGGAGACATATCTCGCCAGAAACGAAATTACGGGCCGCAAGTTCGCCGTGGAGCTAATCACTGGTGAATTGTCCGGTAACGGTGGCTCTCTCGAATTGATGAATCTCAAGGAAAAGCTACGTGACGTCACTCACGATGCGATTGTTCGTTACGTCGAATGCAGCCGTTTGGATGATGGTCGAGTAGTCATAATCTCGGAATTTATAGAAGGTCCGGTGCTGGACTCCATTGTTCGACAGGGAGGAATGTCCCCAGAGAACGCCCTGATAATTTGTCGTCGACTGTCGGCAGGCTTGAGGGTCGCCCATCTTCAAGGTGTAGTGCACGGCGCCATCGCGCCCAAAAAGGTCGTCTTGAAAAACGGCGATTGGGAGCAACCAGTCCTTGTTGGTTTTACGACCAACAAATTACGCACCTTGGACTTGGTGGGGCGCGCAAATAAACCACGCAACTTGCCTTCAAACGGCATGCAGTATCTGGCTCCAGAACAACTTGCAGGGCGAACTGAACCTCGGTCTGACCTCTACTCGCTTGGCGTAACTCTTTTGGCAGCCGTGCACGGTCAAGATCCGAGCGACACCACCAACACAAGCAGAATATTGGTCAATGAGGGCGGAGCACGAAACCGCATAGTCATTCCAGAGCCTCTCAAATCGGGGCTTGAGAAGATGACCGATCCGGAGCCTGAGCGAAGATTCCAGTCATGCGATGAGTTGCTCAGTCACATTAAGGAGAAGACGCCGAACAGTTCCGCCGCCTCGAGTCCATCTAAGCGAGGCTCCAGAAGTCGAAGATGGAAGTTTCGGAAAGGCCGCGCGCTTTTCAACCCGCCGAAGCTCATGTGGGTAGATTTGATTGAAACTGTTCAGCTTCGGATCAAGGTATCTGATGTTCTCTCAGTGGCAGAGCGAGCCGACATGGAAAAAAGTATGCACGGAACAGGGAGGGTACTCGAGCAATCGGTTTCGAAGATTGGTTTGCGCATGAAAGCGCAGCTCATCTGCGAGGACGACTTATTGCAGCTAAAGTCTCTAAGCTCTGATGAGCAAGATATTTTGGTGTCAGGAGTTACTCATTGGGATTGGGCAGTCAGGCCAGCAGGTACTGGCCAGAGTGTACTTACACTTCGCATGACGCTTCGAAAGGACATGGATGGGAAACCAATCACAACTGACCTTGAGGCGCTTCGATCGGTAGTGAATATTGAAGTCAGGTCGCCTTTCTCAAGACCTATTAAATTCTGGCGACAGCATTGGAAGTGGCTGGTTGCATTTTTCGTGGGAATTCCAAGCGCATTGACGGCATGGCTGGGACTCCTCCAGTGAGCGCGCACCAATTGTGAATTACCACTTAAGCGAGAATACGGCCAGTTGGTATTTCAAATTCGTTCTCAGACACCTGCTCGAACGAATGACCCAAGCACCGGGGCAAGAGCTAACGTTTACCCGAAAGTTCCAAAACCCACCGTTTTTGGCGCTTCTTGAACGTCAAAGCAGACATTGGCGAGGTCGCAGCGAAATGGCGCTTCGTCCGCATTGCGGATAATCATCGGAATGGATCGGGTGTCTGCGTAGAGCCCAAATTGGCCTTAAGAAATACGTCGACTTTGAGGGCACGTGACTGAGAAGAAAAAGACCGGCGCAAACGCGCCGGCCAGTCCAACAGGGAGGTTGCAGAGTTGACCTCTGCATCGTGAAGTCATCACAGGGATTTGGCGTCAGTTGGACCTCATTTTGGATTATTGTGCGGTTGTGGCTTCTTTGCCAACACGTCAATCTAGTGAACTTCAAATGAATGGCAGCTCTTGGAGGCGCGAGAGCGATCAGCCTGCCGCTGTCTGAGGTTGTTTATTCAAAAAAATCGAAAAATTTTTTGGGAAGGGGTGACGGGCTGTGGCGGTGCCAAGCTCCACTCGCCCCCGAGTTTTTTGTCGGGGTGGGGGGGTATTTTCGGGATTATGCCTGGCCTGACAAAACCCACCCCGACGCCTACCTTTCGATCGACTAAGCCTCATTGAATGCTGGTACCAAGTCTATCTCTTTGTGTATCTCGATCGGCATTGGTTTTTGGTTTCGCGGGAATGCGCGGTTTGCCTGCGTCGCTCACGACGGTTCTTGACACGACCCCAATCTGCGCGCGGCGCATCCACGGGCGCGCGCGATACAGAAAGGCTGCAGAACAAAGAAAACTTCAGGTTTCTCATACGGGGAAATGCGTGTGTGTTTTAGTACGTTCATTTCCACGTTAGAGAATTCAATACTTTTCTGACTTTTCTGCCTTTGTTGTTTTCTAATCGCGCACAGCGCCCCTGAGAAAATTGGCTATCGCTCTTTTTTGGCTCGGCAAATCTCCGATAGTCACCTGTCGGTCAGTGTTGGATGCAGAAACCTCCAAATCGAATGCACCACAGGCACGTAGTTGGTTCCAGAAGGCCTTTCCATATGGAATGTTGTATCGCTCATTGCCGTGACCGCGCGCCCATTCCTCGTAAACCTCACGAACTTTCTGCCTAGAAACCGTGAATGTGCGCCCTTCCCAGCCCGTTCCGATTGGGTCAACTTCGCCGTTTGCTTCCGAGAACGATGCCAGCACCAATTCTTTGGGTAGTTCGCCATCTTCGACGATGCTGGCCCACCACCGCTGCGGCCCCGTGAGTGACCTAGCGCGCTGTTCCAAGGTCGCTTCCGTGATCACGCGGTCTGCCATTGGGTTGAAGCCGGACACGTCGCGGTCGAGCATTTTTTGCAGAAAGTGCGCCGCACCGTCGCCGCGAATGTGGTCGTGCAGAGGCTTGAAGTATTCAGTGTCGTCTTTCCGATGGTCTGCGACCTCGCAGACCACCACGCGGCGGTCGTCCACGTCGATTTGGATTGCATGGTCCCGGTTGGTTGCGGCCACGATGCCCATCGATGAGGCCACAGAAAAGCTGTCTATGCCTTTCGGCTCAATTGCGATGGTTCCTCCCGTCACGCGGCGTTTAAGCTTCTGCGCCGCCCGTTTATCGCCCGCGAACAACGCCTCATCAGCAAACACATAGCAGGCGTTTGCGAGGTGCTTGTTGAACTTGCCGGTCAGTTGCTCCGCGTCATCGACCAGCAGCCCGTGCTGCCCGAAAATCCGCATCATCAGGTCTTCGAGAATGATGCCTTTCCCGGTTCCCTGCCCAGACCGGAACACCAGCATCGTACCCATCACACGGGTCGGGTTTTGGACTTTGAGCGCGAACCAGTCCATAACGTACTCATATAATTCCACGTCGCCTGCGCACAGCACGTCAAAAATGTGGTCGAGGATGATCTGGCAGTCACCGTGCTTCGGTACGACGCCGAACCCCTGCCAGAGGTTCAGCACGTCCTCGGATACCGTGCCGGTAGGGTCGAGGGCGACCGACAGGTACGTAGGCCGGTCCAAGCTTTCGAGCCACAGGCGGCTCGCAGGTTCGCTTTCGTTGCCGACCCTTATGAACTCGTTTTCCATCAGCAACGCGAAATCGGCGCGGGTCATCAGGTTCAACACTTTCCGGGTATCGCCGTCCGCGTTGAACGCTTCCACGGCCCAATACCCCACACGGACTTTCCCGCCCTGGCGGAGAACGAAATATTCGCCGTCCGCGAACATTTCGGCCAACTGCTCGCCTACGCTGGTTCTATCTCGCGCCGTTATCATGCGTTTGAGAGACTTTTCCAGCGTAACCTTCCGAACGCCTTTCTGTCTCACCTTAAGCCACAGTTTGTGGAGTGCCGCATCGCGGTCCACGGCAGAATCCAATTCAGCGATGTCAGCGAGTTTCGCCTTTAGTCGCTCCTTTTTCATATCTTCACATCCATCATTTTTGCGCGGCGTTCGGCGCGGGTTCCAGACCTTGAAAGATGTCCGAACCGCGCCCTGCCGAGCTTGTCCCCCATCACTGCAACCACCGGCGCGCCAAGGTCTGCGAAGCGGTCGCGGTAGTCCTTGCTGCGCCTGTTCTTGCAATGGCCGTGGAAGCAGTAGATTGCTCGTTCAGAGTCAGCCGAGTTGGGCGGGTGGTAATAAGTTCCGGTCTCGTCACAGCTGCTGTGTTCGGCGCTGAACGGGCAGCGGATGGGCACCCAGCCGTCATTCGTGAATTGCCCTAGGACGTGACCGCCATCCGACAGCCACTGCAGCAGCGGGTCGTCGGTCTTGATCTCGACCGGGACGCCACGACGCACGGCACCGCCGGTGCGGTAGACCGAGACGGTTTCCTGCACCAGCGGCACCTGGAACGCCTTCTCGACCAGAACATCCGGATTGAACCGCCGGGAAAAATCGGAATAGACCAGTTTGGCCGGTACCTGCTTGTTTGGCGGCAGAGAACCGGGTAGGCGGAAAATCCGCGTGATGTCGGTCACGCACGGGTCCGTCAGTCCACCCTCGGACGCGCTGCGCAGGACCGTGGCGACCTTGCTAGGGTCGCGCACAATTCGGTTCAGGGCGTAAACCCACTGCGTGGACCCCGGTTTCGTTTCGATGATGAATGTGGGCTTGACGGGCGGCTCCTTGATCCGGACGCCGTTCTTCACCTCGCCAACGTCGTCCAGGCCGATTAGTGGCGTCCCAGTCCAGCGTTCCTTGCGCCGCCGGAAGTCATGCGCCGTGGTGGGCGTGTTGAACTCGAACAGGTGCAGGGAGAAATGCGTGTCTTCCCCGGTCAGATCAGTGAAGGGCCACGGGCGAGCGACATATGCGCCGCTCTTGTATTGAACGCCAATGCACACGCTCTCTGTGGGGCCGATATCGTAGACCGACGGTGTGAACAGTTTTTCCAGAAATTCATCCATAGTGCACCTCCGACAATACGGACGCCAAGCGTTTCTCGGCGGGGTCGTCATTGCGCGGCATCGGATTTCACCGGCGCGTTGTTCTCGCGGTGATAGCGGACCGCTCCGCCAAACTTTACGAATGGAATTTTTGGATGTTCCCTAAGCCGGTCCTTGCGCAAGAAGGACAAACTTAGTTGAAGCTCCGCCGCCTTCTGATGCTCGGTCAGCAGCACCGCATCAGCGGGTGGGGTCACGGGATATCTGGACATTTCAGCACCACTAATTCGTTTAAGGTGCTACCCAATATTCCCATTTTTTCACGTGAGGCTACATTCTTGCTTTCCAAGTGGGTCACTTGGAAAACTACGGTCTGAACCGGCTCCACCCTTTGACGGCCTTCTTCGCGGCATCAGGTGCAAGCCCGTCGAGACGCGCATTCATGTATTGTGTGGCAACCGCGATTGTGTCCGCCGTCACGCCTTTTCGCAGGAACGCCTTGATGAAGGATTCACGGCGTGGCTCGTCAGGGCCTAACTTCCACACGTCTGCTATCGTCTCCGCATTTTCCGCGAACAAGGTGGCTAAATCGGGCAGATCGCGGCGTTTTGGCCCGTTTGCCGGTTGTGTCTCCAAACGGTGGTCACAGGCGAGGCAGATCAGGAACCAGCGGCTCGCGGCAGCGGCGCGTTCAATGGTGCGCCGTTCCACCCCGTGCATTTTCCTCTTGAATGCCTCGTCATAGCGTTCGGCTTCGCGCCCGATCTTAATCCCAAGTTTGAAAAGCTCCTCCGATTTCATGACAACAGACCGGTTTCGATACGTTCGGCAAATTCGGGTAGTTGCGGGCGCAGGGCCTTCGCGTAGGCTTCGGTGATGTCACCCGTGCTATGAC
>NZ_WVRF01000012.1:0-145225 GCF_013110775.1 Ruegeria sp. HKCCD7296 | reverse complement strand
TTTTTCGGCCCGTGAATCACGCAACCAAACGGAAATCAATGGGTCCTGAGCCTAGGGTCTGCTGTGCAGTTTAATTGCAGATAGGTAACTCCAATGGCGGCTGTTTGCGCAAGGATGCTCTCCAATTATTTATAATCGGTTGGAGGCTGCTTTTGGGCCAAAACTTCGGGGCGCCAATTGCTTGTAGGCAAACTGCGTTCCAATAAACTCCAGCTCGAGACAGTGACTTGCCTTTTTTTACCGCCTTAGCGACAGCGTTTATGTCTTTGGATTCTGGGTAGATGTAGAGCGTCGTCGGGTTCCCCTCAACAAGTGCCAAAATCTCTTTTGAGGCGGACTGAGACCAGGTTGTGCAACCATTGCTACGACCACCCGTATAGTTCACAAGTTTTCCGTAGGGGACATAGCCGTCGTTGTCAGCATGTGTGCTTCTAGGATTCTTGAATCTACATTGCCACTTAAGGAAGACAGCTGGATGGCCTCCGATGGCGCGCTCCCGAGCATTGCTCGTTTCTCCTTCCCCATCGAACAAAAGAAAAGTGCGGTAGAACGGCTGCGTTTTGCCGGAGTGACTGTAATAACCTTTGAACGACGTGCGGGTTTCAGCCGTCACATAGGCACCGCCGGCGGTAAGTTTAGATCCTTCTGCATTGCTGAAGTTCTTCGCGCATTGCCGACCATTCGAAAAATTGGCGTTCTTTAGTTTTCTGCCATTGCCATAGCCGGACGAAACCGCTCGGAAGGACTTTTGTGACTCGCAAATGACGTAAAACCGCTTGCCCGGATTGCCGTTTCTTGCAGTGCTGGGGCGGGTTGCATCCTTGGCAAGGTAGCAGGGGTTCTTTACTTCACCTCGTCGTACTTTCTCGATGTAAAGCGCACGCGCCCTGTTCAGAACAATTGGTGCGATTTGCCCATCACCTGTTCCCACGTGTTTTTGTAACCACGCTGGTATATCTTGCGAAAATGCTTCGACGCGGTCCGGCAAGAAGCCTACCGAGATGGCAATTGCCGCGGCAGAGAGTGTGAGACGGAGTGAATTCTGTAGCAACGGGAGATCTCCTGCTAGAATGTCCTCAAGGTCAGCCTACCACAGTTCTTACGCCCGAGAATGCCGGCCAAGTGTGTGACGAAGCTTTCTGTTGCCTGAAATCCCGGTGTTCGTTTTGGGAGGCATTTTGAGCATCTTCGACAAAAAAGCTTTGATGTTGCTTTAGTAACTGGACATTCGGATATTTGCTTCCAAATGACTGCCATGATCACACGTCGAAAGTTCCTGTTGGTAACGACAACCGCAATTTGTGCGCCGTATATTGGACGTGGACAAACGGTGGCGCTGAATGATGCAATCAGCGATCTTCAGCAGTTGCATTCACTTCAAATTCAACGCGGAGACGACGTCATTTTTGCTCAGGCTCGACAGGGTGCAGGCCTGGATAAACCAGCGAATATAAAGTCTTGTTCGAAAAGCATTGTGGCTTTGTTGCTTGGGACGGCGATCGACCGGCAGGAAATCCCGTCTGTGAATGCCACCTTGCAGGAGGTCGCTCCGCAACTCTTGCCCGCCAATGCCACACCCGGTTCTGAGAGCATTACAATGGAAGATCTGGTGACACTGCGGGCAGGGCTCGAAAGAACCTCTGGCAGCAACTACGGAGAATGGGTCAACTCTCCCAACTGGATAGCGGATGCTTTGACACGACCCATGGTTGCAGAGCCAGGACAACAGATGCTCTATTCTACCGGATCGACCCATCTGCTTGGCGCAGCATTGACTGTGGCGACCGGCCTAAGTCTTTTGAGATTGACGCGTGAGAGGCTGGGTGCACCGCTTGGTATCGAGATACCTGCTTGGACGAAGGATCCACAGGGTTACTACTTGGGTGGGAATGAGATGGCGATTACGCCGAGGTCGATGTTGAAGATCGCGGTGTTGCTTCGGGACCGCGGGGCTTTTGCCAACAGGCAGATCATTCCTGAGCGTTGGGTCTTGGAATCGACCAAGCCACACGGCCGTTCGCCTTTCTCTGGATTGGATTACGGCTATGGCTGGTTTCTGTCCCCTTCAGGATATGAGTTGGCGCGTGGGTATGGGGGCCAAATAATAGCGGCCCATCCTGATCGAAACCTTGCTGTCGCAATTACATCTGATCCTACGCATCCGGCGCGTTCTGGAGGGTATTTTGGAGAATTGGTCAGGTTGTTGGATGGTCCGATCCTGAACGCCAATTAGATAAAGCACTTTTTGAAAAACCTAGAGTGCGCTGTAACGGTCAATGTCCGAAGCGGGCGCGTAAAGCATTCAAGTCGTCGAAATACCTTGATCCAGACTCATCTGGTTGAGGACATTGACGCCGAATTTACTGGCCACGTCGACAACAAAGTCATTCCCAGTTTGGATAGGGCTCGCCGGACTGTCTCCTCCAACTCGGGCTTGCTATTAAAAATTCTTTCCAGAAAATCTATTACCGATTGGCCTTTGCGGCCAATTTTGACCAAGACTGTAAGAACTCAATGAATAGTCTGCTCAGCCCTGCAAAGTGGGCATCCGCCCCGATTATGCGAACGCCTGCATTGAACCCAATTCGGTCATTTTTCTACTCAGCACAACCGCAAGTGGCGGTTCAAAATGAAATTGAGCTTAATTGTTATTGTCAGGCAAGAGCAGCCTCGACTTAGAACCGTAGACCGAAGCCTATCGAAAAACCGGAAAATTCTTCGGCAACTATACCGTTTAACATTAAGCGTCCCGCTCGAACGGCCGGTAGGCCGGTCAAGCGAGTATCAATCTCAAGTCCGAAACCAGCCGTTGCTAGCCAATCGGTATCAAGAACGGTTGCGCTGTCACCGTGATACAGCACGACACCGGCATCCAGAACAAGTTGCGTTGGGAGTTCGAAAAGTCTGACGTTGTTCAGCGGATAGCGATGACGTGAGAACAAGGTTGTTTGATTGGAACTCGCACTTGCGTTCCCAGCCTGCGGCTCATTGATCGGGTTAAATTCCAAGAATGTTTGACGGAAACGGTATTCCACTTGCCACGGCCCAAATTGCGCCTCTCGGAAAATGCCAAGCGAAGCACCGATCCCGAATGCGTTTAAATTACCATCGATCAGTTCGTTGGAGTTAGATCTCGGGCCCAGCAGTGGAAAGTCGGCAAAAATGGCATCTGCAGTCACTTGGCCAAGTGAGAAATGTCCGACCGGCCGAATCTTCCACTCGTTTATCAAGGGAAACTCCCAGCCGACGCCAACCGTTGCTGCCACGCTTGACCAAGTTACATCCAACTCAGTGCCGGTAGCGATCCCCGGGAAGAAGATTACCGGGTTGTACTTTTGGTAGGCAACAAGACCCTCTAAATAAAGCCCGTTTTCAAATGGCTTGTACCCTCCTCGCAGCTGGGTCGAGCGTAGACTTTTGGTACCTCCGGAAGCATCAAGAAAAGAAAACGAGGATAAAGTCTCATTTGGGGTGGCGGCGATACTCAAGACAGACAAAGCCGCTTGTGCAGCGGCCTCGGAGGCATCAGGGTTTATACTTTGAGCAAAGGTTGGACTGGTCGTATTTGCAGCCGACAGTGCGGCGAAAGCAAGAATTCGTCTCAAGGTATCGGCTCATTTACCAGAAAAAAGAAGACCAAGCGATATCTCTTCATCTTAGCACTACAAGAACAAGAATACCGCGCCTTTTGCTGTAAATATTTTGTTGTTAGTCAATTTTGCCTGGTTTGTGACGCCTTAAGAAAACCCGCTCGAGTTCTTTCTGGGTTGATGGGTTGATCTCCCCGATTGATCGTTGCCGAAGCAAACGACAGCTTTGTCCGCAATTCAGTCGCAGCACATATTTTGTCGAACGACCGCAGATTCGTGTGAAACTGCAGTTGAAAATGCTTGTTTCTAGGTCTTGCCCCCAGAGTGCACTAAAATTGCTCCGTAAACGAACCGAGCCGCCACCGATCTAACCGCGAAGCTGCACGACCTTTGCCTCAGTCTGGGTCGCATAATCGGCCCACTACTGCATGAGGATGCGCCGCTTGGCTGTTCTCCGTTTCAAGCCGCTGACGCTAACGTTCCGAAATTGGATCTGCCCCCAGCGCTAGAACACCAGCCCAATACACACGTTGCTTTCTTGTGTCGGCCAAAGATACCTCTGGGATGTCTGACATCAGCACCTGTAGGCCTGATTGAAGGATTTGCATAACGGAAGGTTTCTGGCTCATCTGAACCGTTAAGGAGTGAAGATGAGACGGAAAGCTGGAACAGACAAACCGACGGCTGAACGGGTCGTCAAGGACATTCGCCGCAAGACGCGCAAGCATCATTCTGCGGAGGAGAAGATCCGCATTGTGCTGGAGGGTTTGCGTGGCGAGGAGAGCATCGCTGACGCTCTGCCAAAGGAACCGACGATGTTCTTCCTCAAGCCATTGCTGCCACCAGGGTACTCCGACCTACTGGATGCGCTTGCCCCAACAGAAGGCTTTTAGTCGCGAGGAAAAGTAGCCAGGTAGCCGTCATTTGTCTGTCTCAAACTTTTGTCGGGCTGGTTGGCGGCGTGTTTACTCGTTTCTATACAATCTGGAGTGGAAAAATGTTCAGATACGGTGGTTTACAAGTTTAATCAGTTCGTGAAAATATCAACGCAGTGCTTGCCACACATACCACGCAAATTTCATTTTTTATTGTTATAGTTCGATCGTTGCTCTGAAACCGATCATACCTGTCTGATCTAGACCGGATACCCAAGATCCTGGATTAACTTCCAAATGTCTCTGTTTGCCGCAGACAACTGATCAACAACCCCTTCGATCTCGCGCAGGGCTTTATCGTCTACTGTGTCTTCGCGGCCGAGTTTGATGTCGGTTTTGCGATCCGCGATGCGCATCAGGATGGTCTTTGGATTACCGCTTTCGGGGTCGAAGGAATAGATACAATGATTGTATTTGTTGCGGATGCCCGACAGCTTTGTCAGACGCTGCGTATGCGCAAGGATCGGGTCGCGGATTTGTGGCGGACGCCCCTCCATCTTGGCCAAGCGTTCGACCAAATCAATTCGGGCACGGGTGGTGTTCAGAGTTAGAAAGATGATGACGGAGACGTCTTTGGATGCCCCTGTTAGGCCAGCTATCAGATGGATCAACAGGCTTTCGGTGTTGGTCCACATATAGTTCAACCTACCAACCAATAAGATCAGGCGGTCGAACCGGGTTTCGAACGTGTCAGTCAAGGGCGGGCTGCTGCACCGCATGAGGTGCGACCTCGAAATAGAAATGAGCTGCTGCAGTTCGGTTATTGACGCCAATCTTGCCTACAACATTGTGCATGTGCAGCTTGACCGTATGTTCGGTGATGCCCAGCTTGGCTGCGATCAGCTTGTTGCTTTTGCCTTGCGAGACCAATTGCAGTACCTGTTTCTCGCGACGCGTCAGCTTGGCGTAACGTGAATTCAAATCGGTGCCATTTGGCGTGACTGAGGGCGAATGTGCAGCCGCCGGGGTCGGGTTCTGGGGGGGGACTTGTACGCAATCGGCCAGAAAGCTGGGCAAGTACAATTCTTCATGCATCAGCAGTCTGAGGATCGCGCGCCAGGCATCCGGTGCAACATTCATAGGTAGAAAACCGATCTCACCCAACCGGGCCCGATCCCACTGCTGAAACAGGCGACGCGCCAAACCTTCCTTACGATAGGCAAATGCAATACAGCCCGAGCCTGTACAATTGGTGTAGACGTCGGGACGCGACAGCAGATCTTCGATCATCATCTGGTCGACAACTATGATCTTGTTGCTGTTTTGCGCATTCGCGCTCATCGCTTCGAGGGATTCAAAGCGTTCGGCGCGGACGCCAAATTCGGTTTGAACGCTTCTGAGTGTTTGGTTGGAATAGAACAATTCTTTTCCGACAAAGACGATCGACAAATCTTCGGAATAATTGCCCTGAGTGGCAGTTTCATTCTGCAAAGACTTACTCATTATTGCCCCCTACAAAACAGGCGTAACTGGAATTTGATTCTTAAAAAATGGAACGAGTAAAAAACGTTAACTAATCAATAAATTATAGTCCTTTTATTATAACTCGAATCTTGAATGCCTACAACCTGATGGCGCAAGCCCACACTGGGATTCATAGAACTTTCGTTTAGGATTTTGCGGTCTCTTTTGTGTAACCGGCGGAAACAATTGTGTTTATTTTTTGTCAGTATCTCCGTCTAGAACTTTTGCCCCGGCTATGTGCTGGCTGAGATTGTTTTGTAAAAAATACAATAAAAACAATAAAATAAACTTGTCAGAACTTTTCACTAGCTAGGCGCGAATCGGGGTCGCTGCAAACATGGGCGGGCTTCAATTTCAGAAGTGACTATCCCTGACGTGATCGCCCTCAGCGTATTTTTGCTTTGATTTGGAGGGTCACGTTTTCGGCTTAGCCGGGAAAGGAGGTGGCCCAGAGTAAGAAAACGAATACCGCATTCAGCGTCTTTTTCGCTGTGTGTGCTTTTTTGTTTCAACCGCGCCTGATACCGCTTTGTAGATGAATGGCGGTCTGGCGTTCCAGAAATGGGAATTTGTCATGAGACGTAATGTAAATAATACAAACGTAACGACCGTCGATGAAATTAACGTCGAAAATCTGGATGCACCGGTCAATGTTGAGATCCCTGTAGAAGAAGCCTTTGTCGAGGCCGATCTGACAGCGCAACAACAGCAGCAAGACCAGAATGTCGACAACTCGAATGATCAAGGTCAGGGTCAAGACCAAGGTCAAGGCCAGGATCAAGGTCAGGGACAAGACCAAGGCCAGGATCAGGGTCAGGACCAAGGCCAAGGTCAGGATCAGGGTCAGGGACAAGACCAGTCTCAGTCGCTGGATGCCGGTGACGACAGCAACGACAACTCCAACAACAACGCCATCAATATCGATTTTGGTGGTGGCGAGTGGATTCCGCGCGACGATGATCAAGTTGATCTGGATCTTGGGGATTCCGCGACAGTTGGCGATGTGATCACCGCAGGCCGTAATCTGAACTATGATCCCGGCGATGACATGAATCTGGACATCTCAATGGATGGTGCGGGCACCGCGATGTCATCAGTCAACAACCAGGTTGCCAGCCTGAGCGATGACGACACGCTGGAGTCAGCGAGCGTTGCGAACAATTCAGGTTTCTACCAGAACGGCGACGCCAATGGCGGCACAGCCACGGCTGCAGAAGGTATCCGGGCGAATGCAGATGGCGGAACATCGGGTGACGGTGGAACCACAGTAGGCGGTTCGGCAAACTCGTCAACGCTTGGCAGCCACGCGTGGGCCGCAGGTGGAGACACCGGCAGCGCCGATGCGGATTCGGCAGGCGGTGACGGTGGGTCTTCGGGTGACGCGTCCAACGCAAGTATGGGTATGGGTACATCCGATGCCAGCTCGACCGGCGATAGCTCGGGTGGCAATGGCGGAGATGCTGACGGCTCGGCCTCGTCGGACAACGACGGCAGCACAAGCGTAGACGGTGATGGAACCGGTGGCGCTGGTGGTAGCGCGGATTCGTTTGGTCTGGGTCTGGGTCTGGGTCTGTCCGGTGCAAGCTCTTCAGGTAACGCCGACGGTGGAGACAGCGATTCCGATTCCACCGGCACCGGTACCGGTACAGCGGATAACGCAACGGATGCGTCCGGAGCTGATGGTGGTGACGGCAGTGCTGCGACAGAAGGTTCAGCTTCGAACAGCAGCGACAGCGACACTGAAGCCAATGACGCCTCGGCAGGCGACAACACGGCGGATGGCACTGCAGACAGTGGTGCGGACAGTTCTGCTGATGGTGACGGCGGTGATGGCACAGGCGGTGACGGAACCGGCGGTGATGGCACTGGTGGTGACGGAACCGGTGGTGACGGAACCGGCGGTGATGGCGAAGGTGGCTTTGCCGCGATGCTTGAAGCTGCGATCATGGAGTTGCAGGAACAGCTGGGCATGATTGATGCCGAACCTGGCGAAGGCGGTGACGGAACCGGCGGCGACGGAACCGGAGGAGACGGCTCTGGTGGTGACGGAACGGCTGGCGATGGCTCGGGCGGCGATGGTTCGGGTGGCACTGCAGATGCAGATTCCGACGCCCAGGGTGTTGGCGATCAATCGGCAAGTGGTCCGGATATTGATCAAAGTCCAGGCGATGTGAACGGTTCAGCCAGCAATTCGCAAGCAACGGATGGCAGCGGTGGTGACGGCGGTTCAAATGCGGCTGACGGCGCTGCAGATGCGATGGGTTCCGGAACATCAGCTGCAGATGGTGACGGCGGTGCAGGTGGCAGCACCACTCCGACGTCTACTTCCAGCGGCAACGGAGCTGGATCTGCCGATGCAGCCAATACTGCAGGCGGCGGCGGTGCAGCGGATGTCTTCGGAGACGCGGACACAAACGGTGCGGCGGACAGCTTGGCCGAAGCCATTGCCGGTTACGGTGGCGCGGGTAGTTCCGACAACGACTCGACCTCGACCGGATCCGGTGACGCAACGGGTTCGGCTGATTCAGGCAATGCTGGTGCCGGTGGCGCGTCTGCTGCAAACGGCGGAACCAGCGGAGCCTCGATGGGCAGCGCAACCTCGGGTGACACCATGGGTGGCACCATTACGGGCGGCAGCGCAGCCGGAGCCTATTCGGGTGACGGTGGCGCAGGCGGCTCGGGCGGCAACTGGGGCGCAAACAATGGTGGCGATGGCATCGTGACCGGCGAATCCTACGCCTCGGCTGCGGCGGTTGTCGACACCTCGGCCTTCAACCAGTCGATCGTCATGGGTGCCAATGTACTTGGCAACTCGGTTGATACGACCATGGTTGGCGGTTCGATGACGTCCTCGTACGCAAGCGACGACACCGACACCTAAGTCACAAAAGCGGGGCCCGCATTTCCGGGCCTTGTATGTCTTTTGAAACCTGCCGAGGCCGTTTATCGCGGCCTCGGCCCAACTGAACCCAAAACGGAAATTTTGGCCGGTGCGGGTGTAAAGGAAAACCGACATGGCCCTTGACAGTATTTCCGAGACGATAGCGCATTTTGTTGGAACATTTGAGCTTACGATCGAACAGTCCCGGTTGCGGGATCAGTACGAGGAATTCACAGCGCTGAGGCGCAAAGCCGAAGTCGAAGGGCTGGACGATCCGGCCTCGATCCATATCAAGGCAGACTTGGATATTCCGGCAGGCGAGTACAAAGCTCTGCCCTACAGTTTTCAACCCTCTGAACCCGAAATGCCGCTGCCGGCTGCACCTCTTGGGCCGGTGTCAGAGGCGGTGATTGTTTTGGACGGTCCCGGAGAGCCTGTGCGTTATGTGCCGGAAAACGAAATAAGCGATACAGGCCCGTCTTCCTTTGTCCAACTGATCATTCTGCAACCGGAAACCGTGCCGCTGGGATCGGCCGTGACCGTTACCGTGCAGACGGTTTACATGCGCGACAATGACGTTGTGGGCGACGGAGATTTTCGAGACCCCGAAGCGCTAATGGTGCAGGGCGAGCAGATGCTAGACATGGCTCTGTCGCTTCACGCCATTGCCGCGCCATCATTTTCACTCGCGGACTACCAATCGACCGAAATGCTCGCGGCACTCGCCGATCAGATGGCGAACCCGATGATCTCGGACATTGAAGGCGTAACAGTGCATCAATTCCACGGCGACGATGCGATGGGTGTGATCGTCAACGGCGAATACGTCACGGACGCTCCGGAATGGAAAGATCTGCTTCCCGAATATCATCAGCCCGATGACACGGAAAACACGGCTGAGCTGCCGTATCCTGAAGAATGGGATCAGTCAAAGGACCCAGAATTTGATGACGGGCACCTGGTTGTGACCGGTGGCAACGTTGCGATCAATGCAATGGCGGCCACTGTGGCTTGGGTGGATGCCCCAATTATCGCGGTCGGAGGGCAGGCGGTCAGCCTGACGGCCATTAGTCAGGTCGCAGTTGTTTCCGACTGGGATCAAGGTGAGCCGGGAACGGGCAGTGGCACAAACATCGTGCAGACCTCGCAAATCGAGGTCGAATCCAAAACGGCACCTTGGCTGGGTGCATCATCTGGCGCTGCGTCTGCGGCACCGATTGTTATCGTGGACCATGTTCAGGGTGATCTGGTCGTCGCGAATTTCATCAAGCAGGATATCGATGCCACGGATATCGACCAAATCGAGACCGAAATTTCTGCTTCGTCAACCATGTATGCGCTGGGCGACAACGAGATGTACAACGTCTCGGACCTTATTCAGCTGGGCAATTATTATGATGTGATCATCATCGACGGAAACATGATCTCTGTGGACGTTGTAAACCAGACACTCGTGTTGGTTGACGACGATGTCATTAGCGGCGGCATGGACCCGGCAATGGACGAAGACGAAGCGGGTGGCGACGAAAACCTCGTGATGAACGAAGCCTCTGTCAAAACGGTAGGGGATGACACCTATCAGGACATGTCCCAAGAAATGTCGGACACTATGGCGCTGGCTGATGACGACATAGCCGCGCTTGAGGATGCCTTGATGAATAATCCTGATTTCGCCGGGATGGAGCAAATACGCGTTCTCAAGATCGACGGCGATTTGGTGCAGGTCAATGTCGTGGAACAGACAACCGTGGTGCAGGATCAGGACGACATAGAGCTATCCGGCCCCGATGCATCCCAGACAGAAGTGGTTGCTGGCAGCAACGCCCTGTTGAACAGCGCAAGCGTGACCAAGATGGGTGTGGATTCGACAATCATGGCCGCAAACGGAGCGTACTCGGATCTGCTTCTGCATCAGGCCAGTCTGCTCGACATGCCCACCAATGAAGACATAACGGCAATGACCAATGAAGCCATCGCCGCAATCATGAGCGATATGAGTGTCGCACAGCCTGATGCAGCGTTGGCTTTGACCGCTCCAACAACTGATACCACGACCAACGACGATGGCCTGCAAACCGTGCTGGCTTGATTTTTTCGTTTTTTACCGAGTGACCAGAAAGTTAGTAGATGTCGATCGTATTTACGTCGCGCCGCCCGTACTTATCCAGCCCCTTGGACAGGCAGGGCGGAGGAAGGCCGCAAAGCCAAAATCTTGGTGAAAAGGTGAAACCCACGCCCGAAGGGCCCAAAATTGCGCCGCGTCTGCATCTGACAAAGCAGATGCGCGTGTCGGACCCGAAAGCAAAACAGTCAGTGAAACCTGAGAAACTGAAGCAATCCGAAGATCACGACCACTCACGCGAACAACTGCGCGCTGATCCTCCCCATCAGTGTGCAAAGCCGCAACCCGTGCAAGACAAAGACCCAACGGGTGGCGGCAATGGGGTGGCTGATGCTGATGGCCCCGGTCAGGTAACCGCCGAGGAAACGACTGCGCGCAAGACCCCCTCTGCGCGCGCGGCCGGCGAAAACCGCATGGGCACCACGATCGAGGCCAAGGCAAACCAACCTCTGCCGCAAAATCAGACTGGTGGCGGAGACGGCAAAGGGCCACCCCAAGCCTTTCACAAGCGCACCCCGCCCGAGGACTTTCAGCGCACCCTGCGGGTGTCGATCCGCGCGATCTGGCGCAACCTAGCTTTTGTGCTGGTTCTGACTTGCGCCACGAACATTTTGATCCTGGCGATCCCGATATACCTGTTTCAGATCAGTGACCGCGTTCTGACCAGCCGGTCTCTGGATACATTGATCATGCTGACCGCAATTGTTGCGGGCGCGGTGATCTTTCAGTCAGCCTTCGACGCGGTACGCCGTTTCATGCTGATGCGCACCGGGGTCGAAGTGGCAGCCCGTTTGGGCGCGCCGGTTCTCAGCGCGGCGGCCCATGCGTCGCTGCATGGCAACGGGCGCGAATACCAGACGTTAGGCGATTTGCAGCAACTACGTGGCTTTCTGGTTTCGGGCACTCTTATCTCGTTCCTGGACGTCCCCTTCGCGCCCTTGTTCATCCTGATGATTTTCCTGGTGCATCCGCAGTTGGGCATGATCGTTGTCGTAACCGCGCTGCTCTTGATGACGATTGCCCTGATCAACCAGAAAATGACGGCCAAACCCTTTGCCGAAGCCAACAAGGCGCAGTCGCTGGCGAACCAGCATCTGGATTCGATGTCACGCAACAGCCAGATCATCAACGCGCTGGCCATGATCCCCGAAGCTGTGCGGATCTGGGGCAGGGACACCGCTCAGTCTTTGACTTGGCAGGTGCGCGCTCAGGACCGCAACGTGATCTTCGCAGCGGTTTCACGCGCTGTCAGGCTGCTAACCCAAATCGGTATTCTGGGGTGGGGTGCCTATCTGGCGTTGCAAGGAGAGATCACCGGCGGGATGGTGATTGCCGCTTCGATCATTGCGGGGCGCGCCTTTGCGCCCATCGAAGGCTCGATCGAGGGTTGGAACAGCTATCTGCTGACACGCGGCGCATATGGGCGGATCAAGGCTTTGCTGTCGACCTCTGCCCTGCAATACGAAAAGCTGCGCCTGCCGCGTCCCGAAGGCCGCTTGGATGTTGAACGCTTGCTGTATGTGCCCGGTGGGACCAAACGGGTGGTTTTGAACGGGATCACATTCTCGCTGACACCCGGAGAAACGTTGGCCATTATCGGCAATTCCGGTGCGGGGAAGACGACGCTGGGGAAAACACTGGTCGGGTCTATCCTGCCCACTTCGGGCAGTGTGCGGCTGGACCTGATGGATATTCGCAACTGGGATCCGCGCCAGTTTGGGGAAAGCATCGGCTACCTTCCGCAGGATGTCCAACTGTTCCCCGGCACGATCAAGGACAACATTGGTCGGATGCGGGCAGATGCGACCGACGAACAGATCCACGATGCTGCCGTTTTAGCCGATGTTCACAACATGATCGCGACCCTGCCGCAAGGGTATGAGACGGTGGTGGCCGCAGATGGCGCGCCTTTGTCTGGTGGGCAAAAGCAACGTATAGCGCTGGCGCGGGCGTTCTTCGGCAACCCGAGAATGGTTGTGCTGGATGAGCCGAACTCGAACCTCGATGTTGCCGGTGACAAAGCGCTGGCCCGGGCGATTGAGCAGGCGCGCGAAAGCAAGATCACCGTAGTTGTCATCACGCAGAAACCGACGCTGTTGAACGTAGTCGACAAGATCATGTTGCTGACCGATGGGCGCGTGGCCTTGTTCGGTCAACGCGATCAGGTTCTGCAACAAATCAACGCGCCGCGCAAACAAACCCGAATTGAAGGCCAGCAGGGGGGCTGAGCATGAACGACCTCGTACCTGTGAAGAATTCTGCCGACGAACCTCAACTTTGGTATGCCGAGGTTCCGCGCTCGATCAACCGGCTGATTGCCATCGGACTGGTCATGCTGCTGGTGTGCTTTGGCGGTTTCGGGGTCTGGTCCTTCAGCGCCCCTCTGGCGGCTGCGGTGATTGCGCAGGGCAGTTTTGTTGCAACCGGTCGCAACAAGATCGTTCAACATCTCGAGGGCGGGATCATCGAAGAAATTAAAGTAGTCGAGGGGCAGTCGGTTCAGGCCGGGCAAGTGCTGATGACGTTGGACCAAACCTCGGCGCAGGCCAACGAGCGTGAACTGTTCATCCGCAAGATACGCCTGCAAGCCATGACCCAACGGTTGCTGGCGGAATATGGTGAACGCGAACGCCTTGTCTTTTCTACGGACCTTCTTGAAGCTTCCCAGGATGTCGAAGTCATGGCCATTCTGGACGGGCAAAGGCTCAGCTTTGATGTATCGCGCAAGACGCTTCTGAACGATGTCGCCTTGCTTGAGAGGAACATGGAGGCGCTGAAGATCCGGTCAAGTGGGTTTGAGGCTCAGCTGGACAGCATGGTGCGGCGCGCCGAGATTTTGCATGAGGAATATGAGGCCAAAAGCCAGCTTTACGAAAAAGGTCTTGTTCGCAAAGGAGAGCTCAACGCGATCCGACGCGTTCAGGCCGAAGCTGAAGGGCAACAAGCACGGTTGCAGGCTGAGGCAGCCGAGATCAACCAGATGCTACTGAAATACGAAGAACAGATCACGCGCACCCGGTCTGCTTATCGCGAGGCTGCGCTGGATGAACTGGGCGTGATCGAGGCCGATCTGGAAAGTGTGCGCGAAAAGTCTCGTCAAGCGCGCAACGTTCTAGAGCGAGCCGTAGTTCGGGCCCCTGTGACCGGTACGGTGGTGCGATTGCACTATCACACGCCGGGTGGTGTTATTGAAACCGGCGAACCCATTGCCGAAATTTTGCCCGCCGATGCGCCCCTGATCATCGAGGCACAGATTCCCCGCACGGAAATCGACAGCGTAATAACCGGGCAGACTGCCTCGGTCCGTCTGATTGCTTTGAACCAACGCACGACTCCAGTGTTATATGGCGAGGTTTTCTATATTTCTGCTGACGCTTTGCCCGAACAGACCTCGGGCAGTCCGCAGGAAGTGTATCTGGCGCGCATTTCTCTGACACCGGATGAGTTGCAACGGGTCAGTGGCTTTATTCCTACGCCTGGGATGCCGGCCGAAATTATGATCCAGACCGAAGAACGAACTTTTGCCGCTTATATCGCCAAGCCCGTGTCAGACAGTATGTCACGCGCGTTTCGCGAGCATTAGGGTAGGGCTTTCAGGTCACCTCTACACCTTCCAAATTCCGCATGTTACCCTTTGCCGGTGAGGTGAAGGAGAAGATACATGCCGGTGACGGTCAAAGACATGATGGAGGCCGCTAATGCGGTGGTCGCGCGGATCGATACCGCGCAGGCAAAGACTATTCTTGAGCAGGGCGGGCTGCTGCTGGACATTCGAGACGCGGCAGAGCTGCAAGCCACGGGTCGCGCCGCAGGCGCGCACCATATCTCACGGGGAATGCTGGAATTCCGGGCTGATGACACGTTGCAATCCCATGACCCGGAACTGCGTAAAGATCGCCCTATCGTTCTATATTGCGCCTCGGGGGGCCGAGCGGCGTTGGCTGGCAAGCTGCTGAAAGACATGGGATATCGACAGGTCTACAACCTTGGCGGCTTGGCGGACTGGGTAAACGGGGGCGGTGAACTTGTGGGGGCTTGATACAAAACCGTTCTGCATCTGACACAAATCAAGGCAAAACACATTCGAATTGCATGATATATGGCCGGAAGTTACCTAAAGGAAATCCGGACATGTTTCGTCTTGCCGCAATGCTGTATTCACTGATTGCAACTGCCCTGTCGGGTTCGGCTGTGATCGCAGTTTTGACTGCTGGGATGGTTTCGGTCAGCGCAATTGTTGGGGCAGCAGCAGGGGCCGTGATTGCCGCGCCCGCGTCTTGGATGGTAGCCAAGCGGCTGTATCAGGGCGCTTGATCAAGCATTCAGAAACGTTCTGACGGCCGCTTCGAACTCGCGCGGTTTCTCGGCGTGCAGCCAATGCCCAGCGCCTGGGATTTTGGCAAACCGTGCGCTGGGAAACAGCGCGCGGATTTTGTCGCGATGCTCTGGCAGGACGTAATCAGATGCACCACCGGACAGGAACAATGCAGGCCCGGTCCATGATGCAGTTAGCTCGGGAAAGCCCATGATATTGGGCATTTGGTCCGCCAATACATCCAGGTTCAGCAACCAACGTTTGCCATTGATGTCCAGGGATTGCGTAAAGAAGCTTTGCAACGCTTTTTCAACACCCTGTTCGGCCAGTTGTTGTTCTGCGTCCGAACGGCGTTCGATGCGTGAAAAATCAACCGCCCGCATGGCCTGGATGAACTGGATTTGACTGTGCGTGTATTTCACCGGCGCGATGTCGGCGACCACCAGTTTGTTCACCAAGGCCCCATGGTGCAGCGCTAGGGTCATCGCAGCTTTGCCGCCCATGGAATGCCCAAGCACATCGGCCTTACCGCCGACCTGTGTGATCACTTCGGCGATGTCCTGCGCCAGGTGAGGATAGTCGTGCTCGGGGTCCCACGCGCTGCGGGCGTGGTTGCGCATATCCACGGCTACAACTTGCCGTTCGTCCGATAGCCGTTTGGCTATCACACCCCAGTTGCGGGCAGAACCATACAGGCCATGTGCAATGATGAGTGGGGGAAGGGCGGTTGGTGCGCCATGTACAATCGTATTTAGCATAACCCGAGTGATACTCGCGCACATCGCGGACGACCACCCCCATTGTAGGTCTACGAACCAGTCGCTAGATTGCGCGGCAGGAGGCCACCCATGTCGCAAGACCCAGACATTCAGACCCGGATTGCCGATACCGTGGCCTTGTTGCGTGCCAAGCTGGGCGTGCGAGACAAAACCCTTGAGGCATCAATCCGAAAGGCCAAGCGGCGCTTACCGCGTCGTGTCTACAAACAGGCTATGGTGCTGGCCCGAGCCGAGGCGATGGCGGCACATCCGAAACTGAGGCAGGTTCTCGACACACCCAAGCTGATCCGGGCAGCAGATGTGGTGCAGGGGCATCTCAGCGCGATCAACCTGGCCGACCGCAGATGGGGGTGGTTTCTGGGGATGCTTGGTGGCTTGGCTTTTAACCTGCTGGCCCTGACGACACTGCTGCTGGTCTTTCTGTGGTGGCGCGGCTTGATCTGATCTTGGGTTTTAAGCTGCGTACTGTAGCCCAGCGGGAAGAAAAGACTTGAAAAGGCCCTCAAGTGAACCAGCGACGCGCACAGTAGTTCTGCGGATAATCACAAAAAAAACGGCGCCTCGGGGGCGCCGTTTTCTGATATGCTGAACTTCTTACAAGTTCGTATAGATCGGGAAGCGTGCGCAGAGTTCTGCGACTTCGGCTTTGACCTTTGCTTCGACGGCAGCGTTTCCGTCTTCGCCATTGGCAGCCAGGCCGTCGACCACTTCGATGATCCAGTCGGCGATCTGGCGGAACTCGGTCTCGCCAAAGCCGCGGGTGGTGCCGGCGGGTGAGCCCAGACGGATGCCCGATGTCACGGTCGGCTTTTCAGGGTCAAACGGCACGCCGTTCTTGTTACAGGTGATATGCGCCCGGCCCAGGGCTTTTTCGGTCGCGTTGCCCTTCACGCCTTTGGGACGCAGGTCGACCAGCACCACATGGGTGTCGGTGCCGTGGGTCACGGTGTCCAGACCGCCCTTGATCAGTTGATCCGACAGCGCCTGCGCGTTGGTGATGACCTGCTGGATATAGGTCTCGAACTCGGGGCGCAGCGCCTCACCAAAGGCCACGGCCTTGGCCGCGATCACATGCATCAGCGGGCCGCCCTGAATGCCGGGGAAGATGGCCGAGTTCACTTTCTTGGCGATCGCCTCGTCATTGGTCAGGATCATGCCGCCGCGCGGGCCGCGCAGGGTCTTGTGCGTGGTCGTTGTGGCCACATGCGCGTGCGGGAAGGGGCTGGGATGCTCGCCTGCCGCGATCAGACCGGCGATATGGGCCATGTCCACGTGCAGATAGGCGCCGACCATATCGGCGATCTCGCGCATGCGGGCAAAGTCGATGGTGCGCGGGATGGCCGAGCCGCCGGCGATGATCAGCTTAGGCTGGTGCTCTTTCGCCAGCGCCTCGATCTGGTCATAGTCGATCAGGTTGTCCTGCTTGCGCACGCCGTAATGCACCGCGTTGAACCACTTGCCCGATTGGTTCGGGGCCGCGCCGTGGGTCAGGTGGCCGCCCGCATCCAGGCTCATGCCTAAAATGGTGTCTCCGGGCTTGATCAGCGCCTGGAACACACCCTGGTTGGCCTGGCTGCCCGAGTTGGGCTGCACGTTGGCAAATTCACAGCCAAAGAGCTGCTTGGCGCGGTCGATGGCCAGGTTTTCGGCGATGTCGACGAACTGGCAACCGCCATAATAGCGCCGACCGGGATAGCCTTCGGCATATTTGTTGGTCATCACCGAACCCTGCGCTTCCATTACGGCGGCAGAGACGATGTTCTCGGAGGCAATCAACTCGATCTCGTCGCGCTGACGGCCCAGTTCCGACGTGATCGAGCCAAAAAGCTCAGGGTCGCGGTCAGACAGGGATTGGGTGAAAAATCCGGTGTCACGAAGATTGGCGTTCATGGGCGCTCCACATGGCTGGGTGAAATCTTGCGGATTTCCTATCGGAAACGTTGCTTCTCCAAAAGGCTTAAAGCGACGAATTTCTAAGCTGGCGCGTCAAGACTGGCCTATTGGGGAAAGGTATGTTTGTTTCGGAACCAAATGCGTAGGACCGGAAACCGTAAAATATGAAAAAGAGAATCGCCTTTCTTGCCAGTGAGGTCAAAGTGGCGCAGACGGCCCGGGATGCTCTGGTGGCTAAACACGGAAACGCTGCACCGCGCGACGCAGATGTTGTGGTTGCTCTCGGCGGGGATGGCTTCATGTTGCACACCCTGCACAACATGCAGCATCTCGACACACCGGTATACGGTATGAACCGGGGCACGATCGGCTTTTTGATGAACGAATACCACGAAGACGACCTGATCGCGCGTCTCGAGGATGCCGAAGAAGAGGTTATCAATCCGCTGGCGATGCGCGCAATGGATCAATCAGGCAAGTTGCACGAGGCGCTGGCCATCAACGAAGTGTCGCTGTTGCGGGCTGGCCCACAGGCTGCAAGGCTGAAGATCAGCGTTGACGGTCGCGTGCGGATGTCGGAACTGGTGTGCGATGGAGCCCTGCTGTCGACACCCGCCGGATCGACGGCCTACAACTATTCGGCACACGGGCCGATCCTGCCAATTGGTTCGGACGTTTTGGCGTTGACTGCGATTGCCGCGTTCCGTCCCCGCCGTTGGCGTGGCGCGCTGCTGCCCAAGATCGCAAAGGTTCGATTCGACGTTCTTGATGCCGAAAAGCGCCCGGTCATGGCGGATGCCGATTCCATTTCTTTCCCGGACATCGACTGGGTCGAGATCAGGTCGGAGCCGGCAATAGCCCACCGCATTCTATTTGATCCGGGCCACGGGCTCGAAGAACGCCTGATTTCTGAGCAATTCACATAAAAGCTGGCCGCCGTGCACTTTTTTTCGGTTTATGTGAACCAGTTCACATGGAATTGATTGCCGTTTTAGTAATCTCAACTTGCCTGGAGAACACGCCAAGGTGGGAGTGAGTGGCCACCTGAACGGCGTTTTCGAATGATTGTGCAAATTTTGCGCTGGCGAGGGTGGGTGGTGCTACGCTCGTCATCAGATTTCCGGGCTTATTTTAGCAGTTGGACCTCGGGCACAATGACCCGGGGTCTATTTCTTTTTGGAGCCAATTATTCGCTTTTCATTTGATCCCAAAGCGCGGTGCACATTTGACCCACGCGGGTTTCGATTGCCGCAGCGGCGTCTACCGCCAGATCTTCGCGCCATCGCTGCGCTGCAATTTGAACATTAATCGGTTGTGGTCCCTTCGGCAGATCGGCCAAGTGCGCGGGTACGCAGGCTGCCGGAAGCCCCAGGAAGTTCATCGCGTAAGAATACACCGCGCAGCCCAGAACCTCATGCACGCCTTCAGCCCCTTCCGTATCGCGGTCGGGCTTGAAGAAGGGCTGCGGCAAGAAGGGTGACAAAACCAGCGGATAATCTTGCATGAACAGCGACCATTCGCGCGCGTAGTGGCTGCGTTTGGCCAGCATTTTTACCAGCTCGGTTTCGACGATCGGCGGGAATTCCTGAAAGTAGACGTTGAAAATCTCTTGGATGGTTTGCGAACCGGCCGCTTCGATATCCGATTTCATCAGGGTCAGCACTTCGCCCATAAGTGCGCGATAACCGACCCGCCCACATTCGAAAACGTCCGGCGGATCGACCTCATCTACGGCATAGCCAGCATCAACCAACGCGTCGCGCGCCGTATCAAGGGCCTTTTCGACTTCGGGATGCAGAGCATAGCCAAAAGTGTTTTTCGTGAATGCCACCTTGATCGGACCAGCCGGGGATTCACCGCGCCAAGGCATTGGCACATGGAATGGGTCGCGCGCGTCTGCCGAGATCAGGCTGGGCATCGAAAGGTGCAAATCTGCTGCAGTCCGGGTAATCAGGCCCTGAACAGACATTGACTGGGCCAACAAGCCGCGCTCGACCTTTTGGCTTGGGTTCCAGGCGGGAACACGCCCCAGCCCTGGTTTCACTGTGACCGCCCCGTTGGCAGCTGCGGGAAAGCGCAGGCTGCCGCCGATATCATTGCCATGGGCCAGCGCCCCGATACCTGCCATCACGGCCGCGCCCGCTCCGCCCGATGATCCGCCGGGTGAGATATGGCTGCCCCATGGGTTATGTGTGCGCCCGTAAAGCGCGTTGTCCGTATCGGCCCGAAACGAGAACTCCGGCGTGTTGGTTCGCCCGATTACAATGGCCCCAGCCTTTTGCAGATTGCTGACAACCGGTGCGTCATCCGGCGCGATGACGTCTTTCAATGCCACGACGCCGTTGGTGGTAGCGTGACCTTTCTGATCCACATTCACTTTTATCGTGACCGGTACACCATGCAGTGCTCCGCTCGGTTGCCCGCTTGCACGCGCGTTATCCAAGAAATGTGCACGTTCCAACGCCTCTGCGCGCAGATCTTCGACCACGGCATTCAGGTCGGGGTTGACTGCATTCATCCGGTCAATCGAAGCCTGTACAACCTCAGTCGCACTTAGATCACCGCGTCGCGTCAGGGTGGTCAAGTCTGTGGCGCTGAGACGCCAGATGTCGGAATCTGTCATGGGCCCTCACTGTGTTACAGCGACAGTAGGGGGCTTTGTTCCGGTTGCAAGGGCAGACGTGAAAAGGGCGGCCTGCGCCGCCCCAAGATCACTTTGCGTAACCGATTGTTTGTAAGGCGTCCTTGATTTCATCAAGGATGGCAGGATCGTCGATGGTAGCAGGCATTTTATAGTCCTGACCGTCAGCAATCGAAACCATCGTGCCGCGCAGGATCTTGCCCGAACGGGTCTTGGGCAGCCTGTCGACGATCACTGCCAGTTTGAAGGCTGCAACGGGGCCGATCTTTTCGCGCACCATCTTGATGACCTCCTGAACCACATCACCGTGGTCCCGGTCGGCGCCGGCATTCAGGCATAGGAACCCGACAGGCATCTGACCCTTCAACTGATCCGATACACCGATCACAGCACATTCGGCCACGTCCGGGTGGGCGGCCAGAACCTCTTCCATCCCGCCGGTCGAAAGGCGATGACCCGCCACGTTGATGACATCATCAGTTCGCGCCATGATATAGAGGTATCCGTCCTCGTCGATCATGCCTGCATCGCCCGTTTCATAGTAACCGGGGAAGTGCTCCAGATAGGATTTCTTGAACCGTTCCTCTGCGTTCCAGAGGGTCGGCAGCGTGCCCGGAGGCAACGGCAGCTTGACCGCAATGGCGCCCAGTTCTCCCGCTTTCATCGGGTGGCCGCCTTCGTCCAGAATTTGCACGTCATAGCCCGGCATCGGTTTGGCGGGTGAGCCCAGCTTGATCGGCAGTTCTTCGATGCCCAGGGGATTGCCAGCGATGGCCCAACCGGTTTCGGTTTGCCACCAATGGTCGATCACAGGAACGTTCAGCGCATTTTGCGCCCAAATAATCGTATCGGGATCGGCACGTTCGCCTGCCAGATACAGGGCGCGCAAATGCGACAGGTCGTATTTGGCGATCAGTTCACCCTTTGGGTCTTCTCGTTTTACGGCGCGGATCGCCGTGGGTGCGGTGAAAAAGCTTTTGACCTTATGCTCTGATATCACGCGCCAGAAGGTGCCAGCGTCGGGGGTGCCAACCGGTTTTCCTTCGAAAACGATGGTTGTGTTCCCATGGATGAGCGGTGCGTAGCAGATATACGAATGTCCTACGACCCAGCCCACATCGGATGCCGCCCAGAACACATCGCCTGGATCGACGTTGTAGATGTTCTTCATCGACCAGTTCAGCGCCACCAGATGTCCGGCAGTGGGGCGCACAACACCCTTGGGCGCACCCGTGGTGCCAGAGGTGTAAAGGATATAGGCCGGATCGTTACCATCGACCGGTACGCATTCTGCAGGTTCAACGCCGTATTGAAAACCGTGCCAGTTGAAGTCGCGTCCTTCAATCAGTTGAGCAACCTCTTGTTCACGCTGGAATATTACGCAGAATTCTGGCTTGTGATCAGCCAGGTCGATCGCGCCGTCCAGCAGAGGTTTATAGTGCACCACGCGACCGGGCTCCATCCCGCACGACGCGGCGATGATCGCTTTGGGTTTGGCGTCATCAATACGAACGGCCAATTCGTTACTTGCAAACCCGCCGAACACAACCGAATGCACCGCGCCCAGTCGTGCACAGGCCAACATTGCCTCAAGCGCCTCGGGGATCATCGGCATATAGATGATGACGCGATCACCTTTCTCGACACCTTTGGCTCGCAGCGCACCGGCAAGGTTGGCCACACGGTTGCGTAGCTCAACATACGAAATCTCGCGCTTGGTATGAGTGATGGGGCTGTCATAGATGATGGCCGTTTGCTCTCCGCGACCGTTTTCCACGTGACGGTCTACCGCGTTCCAGCACGTATTTACCCGCGCGTCGCTGAACCATTCATACAGTGGGGCATTGTCGTCGAACAACGCTTTGCTGGGTTCTTTTACCCAGTCGATCCCTTTGGCGGCGTCCATCCAGAACGCTTCGGGGTCAGTTTTCCAGCTGTCATAAACGTCCTGATACGCCATCTCGTTCTCCTCACAACGACTTGAATATTGTGTTAGGACCCAGAAAACTTTCGGGCAAGCGTGTCAAATGGCGACGCGTCAGTTTATCGCAAAATATTTGCAGGAAACCGCTGAAGAGGCTGCAAAGTTTTGCAAACCTCTTTTCTGCCAGCGGGAAACAAAGATCTCAAGGTCGAGTTTGCAAATCTGCAAACCCTGCGCTGCAAAAACAGGAACGGGCTACGACTCAACAAAACTCGAAGTGTTAAGCGCGTTTGACTACTGCCGACAGAACAACCTTTAGACGGCCACAAGTTATCGGCCATTCGTAAATTGCTGGTAAACCGCACCCCATTCCAGAGTGCGGTCCGGGTTATCATTGCGATTGCTCAGCCGTAATGCGCAACCGGAGTGCCAGCGATGGCAGCCATATTCAGCAAGCCGCGCGCGGTGATCGACGGCGTTACAATATGAGCTTTGTTGCCCATGCCCATCAGAATGGGGCCAACTTCGATTCCATCAGCTTTCATCTTAAGGATATTGCGCACCCCGCTGGCAGCGTCCGCATGAGCGAAGATCAGCACATTTGCTGCGCCTTCAAGACGCGAAGCCGGGAAAATGCGCGCCCGAAGGTCTCCGTCCAAAGCGGCATCCAGGTTCATTTCACCCTCGTACACGAAATCACGCGGCTGTTGATCCAGAATGTTCAGCGCCGCACGCAGCCGTTTGCCGGACCCTTCGGCTTGATTGCCGAATTGGGATTGCGAACAGAATGCAATTTTGGGCTCGATCCCGAACCGGCGCACGTGCCGTGCCGCACCAATGGTGGTTTCGGCCAGCTCTTCAGGGGTGGGCAATTGACGAACATGGGTGTCGGCAATGAACAGGGGCCCGTCTTCCAAAATCATCAGGGACAACGCACCATGCGGACGCAGGTCGCCATCGTCCAAAACCTGTTCGACATAATTCAGGTGCCAGCGATACTCGCCGAATGTACCGCAGATCAGACTGTCCGCTTCACCGCGATGCACCATAATGGCGCCGATCGCGGTGGTGTTGGTGCGCATGATTGCCTTGGCCAGATCCGGTGTCACGCCGCGGCGCTGCATGATCTGATGGTACGAGTTCCAGTAATCGTAATAGCGCGGATCGTTTTCCGGGTTTACGATCTGGCAATCCGTTCCAGGGCGTATTGTCAGGCCCAGCTTTTCACAGCGCGCTTCGATCACTTCCGGGCGTCCGATCAGGATTGGTGTCTCTGTTGTCTCTTCCAGGATGGCTTGTGAGGCGCGCAGCACGCGTTCATCCTCGCCTTCGGCAAAAACGATCCGGCGGGATGCGACCGCAGCGGCCTCGAACACAGGGCGCATCAGTAGGGCGGATTTGAAAACGGTCTGGTTCAGCTTTTCTTTGTATGCCTCAAAATCTTCGATTGGTCGTTTGGCGACACCGCTTTCCATGGCGGCCTTGGCTACGGATGATGAAACGACCCCAACCAAACGAGGGTCGAAAGGTTTGGGGATCAGGTAATCCGGGCCAAAAGTCAGTTGTTCACCTTTATAAGCGGCCGCGGCTTCTGCGCTTGTTGTCGCGCGTGCCATTTCCGCGATGCCGTCAACGCAGGCGATCTGCATCTCATCATTGATCTCGGTCGCGCCCACATCCAGCGCGCCTCGGAAGATAAAGGGAAAACACAGTACATTGTTGACTTGATTTGGAAAATCGCTGCGACCCGTGGCTATGATCGCGTCTGGGGCAACGTCGCGCGCGGCCTGTGGCAGGATTTCCGGCGTCGGGTTGGCCAACGCAAAAATTATCGGACGGCTGGCCATTTTTGCAACCATCTCGGGTTTAAGGACATTCGGACCGCTGAGGCCGAGAAACAGGTCTGCTTCTCCGATGACCTCATCCAATGTCCGCAGATCCGAGTTCTGGGCGAACTGGGATTTCTGCGGGTTCATATCCTCGGCGCGGCCTTCATAGACAAGCCCATGAATGTCGCATAACCAGATGTTCTCGCGCTTGACACCCAGTTTCACCAGCATGTTCAGGCAGGCAATCCCCGCAGCTCCACCTCCGGTCGAGACAACCTTAATGGTGTCAAAGGACTTTCCGGCCACGTGCAGGGCGTTTTTGGCAGCGGCCCCAACGACAATGGCGGTCCCATGCTGGTCGTCATGGAACACAGGAATGTTCATGCGCTCACGGCAGAGCTTTTCGACGATGAAACAATCGGGGGCCTTGATGTCTTCCAGGTTGATTGCGCCAAATGTTGGTTCAAGCGCGCAGACGATATCCGCCAGTTTTTCAGGGTCTGGTTGGTCGACTTCGATATCAAAGCAATCGATGCCTGCGAATTTTTTGAACAGGACGGCCTTGCCCTCCATCACCGGCTTGGACGCAAGCGCCCCGATATTGCCCAGCCCCAGAACCGCTGTGCCATTGGACACCACCGCGACCAGATTGCCGCGCGCAGTGTACCGTTCTGCATTTGCTGCATCTGCCTTGATCTCAAGGCTGGCCTCGGCCACGCCGGGCGAGTAGGCGCGGGCCAGATCGCGCCCGTTGGCCATCGGCTTGGTCGCCTTGATCTCAAGCTTTCCGGGTTTGGGATGGGCATGATAATCAAGCGAAGCCTGTCGCAGGCTAGGGGTGTCGGACATCGGCGTTTCTTCTCCCTGAAAAATTTAATTTAACCTTAAACTATTTCTTTTGGCTTGGCTACGTTGCGTCACTTCGGCGAGTTGTCGCAACCGTGAAGTGTATAAAGCTTGATTTTTGTCACAAAACATTTACGTCTAGGCAACTTTGCAACCCATAACACCACTCAGGCAAGAACAAGCAGTTATGACAATCAAGTTTAATGAGCAGGTCGGTGGCCTGTCCTACGGCTTTATGTCGCGTGCCCAGTATGCTCGGCTGGCGCTGTGGGGTTCAGCGTTGTTGGCGGGTGCTCTGGTCAGCGTTATTCTTGTGTGGCCCGAGTTCGCGGCGAAGTTCAACCACGAAGGCGGCCCGATAGAAACAGTCTCGGCCGCAGGTTTGTTTGTCGCGGGTCTTGCGGCGCTGTGGGGGTACCGGGGCGTGACCCGTGCCTATATCGGCCTCACATGCCTTTTGCTTGCTGAGCGAGAGTTAGAGGCTGACATCTATTCCGAAGGAAGTCTGCCATTTGCGATCCTTCATGGGTTGGACGTGTTTCTGGATATCGTATGGGTCAGGGTTGCGCTGATCCTGTTGGTGCTGGGCGGTGCGATCTGGCACGGCATTCCAACAGGGTGGCGTGCGTTCAAGCAACGCAACCTGTCATTGATTGTGTTCGTTGCGGCGGGATGCGCGGCCGTGATTGCTCAGCTGTTGGAAGAATTTGTCGGGCTGTACAGCGGTGCCTTGTCTGACCTCATGCAAGTGCGGCTTTTTGTTCTGGAAGAAACGCTCGAGATGTTCTTTTCGATTGGCCTTTTGGCCTCTGTTCTGATCGGATGGCCGAAAACACAATCCAACGGAACGCCCCATGACCAAGACAGCCGAGCCATCGCAGACATACGCTGAATTTCGCCTGCCCACGCAAGAGCTGCGTGACGACATCCCCTTTTACACAAAGACGTTGGGGATGAAGATGGACATGATCTATCCCGCAGACGATCCGCGCATTGCGGTGTTCTCAGGGCATGGTTTGCGGTTGCGCATCGAAAAGGATGCACCTGAAAGCGCCGGAACGCTGCGTATTCTGACCGATGACCCAGAAGGTTTCGCCAACGGTGAACGGGTTCTTGTTGCGCCAAACGGGACCCGTGTCGAAATCGAAGAGCGTAACCCGCCGCTTGTGATGCCTGAAACGGTTCATTCCTTTGTGGTGCGCAGGCTAAAGGATCAGGCTCCTTGGATTATCGGGCGCGCCGGAATGCATTACCGCGATCTGGTGCCGGATCGGCTCGGCGGTTCAATCATCGCAAGCCATATTCGTATTCCAGACGGCGGCCCCGTGCCTGACATGGTGCATTTTCACAAGGTTGGGTTTCAACTGATCTTTTGCATCCACGGTTGGGTCGATGTGGTCTATGAAGACCAGGGCGAAAAGATGCGGCTGACGGCTGGCGATTGCTTTATCCAACCACCGGAAATTCGCCATCGCGTGCTGGAAGCATCCGACAATGTTCAGGTCATCGAGATCGGTGTGCCGGCAGAACATGTCACGGAAATCGACCATGACATGCAGCTCCCAACCCCGCATTTTCGTCCCGATCGGGAATGGCAGGGGCAACGCTTTGTCTACAATCAGGCGAAGGATGCCGAATGGGTGCCGTTCCGTTTGCCAGGTTACATCTGCCGCGACACAACGATTGCCGAAAACACTAAGGGGGTCGCCGGGGTTCAGGTCGTGCGCAAAGGGCAGGGTGAACCGGAATGGGCCAGCCATGACACCGATATCCATTTCACCTTCGTGATGGACGGCCAAGTTGCGCTGGAAGGCGAAGGTCGCGAACCCTACCGGCTGGAACAAGGGGATGCTTTTGTCATTCCACCGGGCATGCGTACGCGTTTGTCCGCACCATCGGATGATATGGAATTGCTGGAAGTCACCTTGCCCGGTACCTTCAACACAACACTGGGGTGACTGAAAAACAAGGTAAGGGGGCTTCTATTCCCCCGCCTTTTTCCGGTAGGGTCCAATTTTCTGACCAGATGATCAAAAATGAGGAATCGCCATGTCGCTGAAAGACGCTGCCTTGTCCGTCCGGGAAAACGCCTATGCGCCTTATTCGAACTTCAAGGTAGGCGCGGCGCTGCGGTCTTCCTCGGGTCAGATTTATTCTGGTTGCAATGTCGAGAACGTCGCATACCCTGAAGGCACCTGTGCCGAGGCCGGTGCGATTGCCGCGATGGTTGCCGCAGGCGAACAGCACCTCACTGAGGTCTATGTGGTCGCCTCGAGCCCGCAACCCGTGCCGCCTTGCGGTGGTTGCCGACAGAAACTGGCCGAGTTCGGCAAGCGTGATGTGAAAGTCACTTTGGCAACCGTGGATGGTGCCGAGTTCGAAACCACCATCGGAGAATTGCTGCCTGGCGCGTTTGATGCCTCTCATATGGAAGATGTCTGACGCATGGATGCCCGTTCGATCATTGCAAAGCTGCGCAGGCTTGAGGTGCCGGGGCGCGAAGAATTGATCTGGTTTGCACAGGGGCTGGCCGATGGCAGTGTCAGCGACGCGCAGGCCGGGGCCTTTGCCATGGCCGTCTGCATGGGCGGTTTGGGCCCGCAGGGGCGCGCGGATTTGACAGTCGCGATGCGCGACAGCGGTGATGTGCTTACTTGGGATGTCGACGGGCCGGTGATCGATAAACACTCGACCGGCGGAGTCGGGGATAGCGTTAGCCTTGTACTTGCTCCGGCGCTGGCGGAATGCGGGGCATATGTTCCAATGATCTCGGGCCGTGGGTTGGGACACACTGGAGGCACGCTGGACAAGCTTGAGGCGATACCAGGTGTCAGCACACAGATCGGGCGGGATCGCCTTGCGCAGATCTTGCGCGATACCGGTGCGGCCATTGTGGGTGCAACGGGGCAGATCGCACCGGCGGACAAGCGCCTATATGCGGTGCGTGATGTAACCGCGACTGTCGAAAGTTTGGACCTGATCACGGCTTCGATCCTTTCCAAAAAATTGGCGGCCAGCCCGGACGCACTGGTTCTTGACGTCAAGGTCGGCAGCGGTGCCTTCATGAAAACGATGGAAGATGCTCAAAAGCTTGCCACAGCATTGACCGAGACTGCAAACGCGGCGGGGTGCCGGACGTCGGCGGTGATTACGGATATGAACCAGCCACTGGCCCCCGCGTTGGGCAATGCCTTGGAAATTGCAGAAGTTATGAAGGTCCTGACCGGATCGCAATCTTCACCGTTGGCAGACATCTCTGCCGAGCTCGGAGGGGTATTGTTGACGGATGCCGGAATGTGCGGGTCGGTCGCGGAAGGACGCGAACAGATCGCCGCAGTCATCCGGGACGGGCGCGCCGCAGAACGGTTTGGTCGCATGATGGCTGCGGTCGGCGGCCCCGTACAGTTTGTCGAAACCTGGGCCCGGTTCCTGCCAGAGGCCAACGTCATCCAAGAGGTTCCCGCCCCCAGGGATGGTTACGTCTCGGCCATCGACGGAGAAGCGCTGGGTCTTGCCGTGGTGGCGCTGGGCGGTGGTCGTCAGGTCGAAAGCGACCAGATCGATCCAGCGGTTGGGATCTCTGGTATTCTCCGGCTGGGGGATCGTGTATCCAAAGGGGCACCCATCGCTGTAATCCATTCAGCACGGGAGGACGCCGCGCTTCGGGCTGCAAAAAGCGTTCTCAGCGCTATTACGATCAGCGATACACCTCCATCGGTTCCTGATCTGGTTCGCGAAAGGATCAGCGTATGACCCGCGCGTTCCTTGTTGTCATGGATTCCGTCGGTATAGGCGGGGCACCTGATGCCAGTCAGTTCTTCAATGGCAGTATTCCGGACACAGGGGCTAATACTCTGGCCCACATCGCACAGGCTTGTGCCGAGGGGCGGGCAGAAGGCGGGCGATCAGGCAATTTGACCTTGCCGCATCTTGACGCATTGGGTCTGGGTGCGGCTGTGCGCTTGGCGTCCGGGGACGAAATTCCGGGGTTGGGCGCAGAACCCACCGGCCTGTGGGGCTGCGCGCGCGAGCATTCGCCCGGCAAGGACACGCCCTCGGGCCATTGGGAACTGGCAGGCCTGCCAGTGCCGTGGGACTGGCATTATTTTCCAGACACGGTTCCAGCCTTTCCAGCGGACCTGAGCCGTGCCGCGGCTGAAGCGGCAGGGACCGAAGGCGTCCTTGGGGATTGTCACGCTTCGGGCACTGCGATCATCGCCGAGTTGGGTGCCGAGCACATGCGGACCGGTTGGCCGATCTGCTACACCTCTGCCGACAGCGTGTTTCAAATCGCTACCCACGAAGAAAGCTTCGGGCTAGACCGGCTGCTGGACATGTGCCGCACGCTCGCGCCGCGATTGCATGAGATGAAAGTGGGTCGTGTTATTGCGCGCCCCTTTATCGGCACGCCAGAGACTGGCTTTGAACGCACGACCAATCGCAGGGATTTCGCTATTTTGCCGCCCGCACCAGTGCTGACCAATTGGGCACAGGATGCGGGACGGAAGGTGCACGCCGTGGGCAAGATCGGCGACATCTTTTCGATGCAGGGCATCGACACGCTGCGCAAAGGATCTGATGCCGAATTGATGCAGCACCTGTCTGATCTCGTGGACGAGGCGGAAGACGGCAGTCTGACCTTCGCCAATTTCGTAGAATTCGACAGTTTGTATGGCCATCGCCGCGACATCAGCGGTTATGCCCGCGCGCTTGAATGGTTCGACCGGGAAATCGGGAAGATTCTGGCGAAACTCCGCCCTGGAGACCTGTTGCTGCTGACCGCCGATCATGGCAATGACCCCAGCTGGACCGGAACGGATCACACGCGTGAACAGGTGCCGGTTCTGATTGCAGGGCAGGGCGCGGGGAAGATCGGACAAGTGGATTTTGCCGATGTCGCCGCCAGCATTGCTCATCACCTGAACATTCCGGCGCAAGGGCCGGGTAGGAACTTTTTATGAACGTCGCCGACCTTCCAAAAATCGAACTGCACCTGCATCACGAAGGCGCAGCGCCTCCGGCATTCATCCGTCAACTCGCGCATGAAAAGCGCGTGGACCTGGGCGGTATCTTCAAGTCGGACGGATCTTATGATTTCCGCGACTTCGCGCATTTCCTGAGCGTGTACGAGGCCGCTTGCGAAGTTTTGAAAACGCCCGAAGATTTTCGACGGCTCACTTTGGCCATTCTGGAAGAAAGCGCCGAGAATGGTGTGGTTTATTCCGAGACTTTTCTCAGCCCGGATTTCTGCGGTGGCGGCGATCTGCACGCGTGGTGCGATTATCTGAACGCCATCCAGGATGCCGCAGACGAGGCCGAGCGCAAGTTTGACATTACGCTGAGGGGCGTGATCACCTGCGTGCGCCATTTCGGCCCCGAACAGGCCAAGCGCAGCGCCCAATGTGCAGCTGAGACCGCTGGCGACTGGATCACCGGGTTCGGTATGGGCGGGAACGAATCCATCGGTGCGCAAGGTGATTTCAAATGGGCCTTCGATTGTGCGCGCGAAGCCGGTCTGCGTCTGACCACACATGCGGGTGAGTTCGGTGGCCCTGACAGCGTGCGCGATGCCATCCGTGATCTGGGGGTCGAACGCATCGGTCACGGCGTTCGCGCCATCGAAGACCCCGACCTTGTTCGCGAATTGGTGGATCGGGACATCACTCTTGAAGTCTGCCCAGGGTCGAATGTGGTTCTGGGCCTTTTCCCGGATTTTGCAGCGCATCCGATCGCACGCTTACGCGACGCAGGCGTAAAGGTCACGGTGTCCACAGACGACCCTCCGTTCTTTCACACGACCATGCGGCGGGAGTATGAGATGTTGAACGCAGCTTTCGGCTGGGAGGCCAAGGATTTTGCGACACTGAATGAGATGGCCCTGAACGCGGCCTTCTGCGATGAAGATACCCGTACGCGGGTCAAGAAAAGACTGGAGACATCATGAGCGAACACCTGACCGTCGTCGATCACCCGTTGGTTCAACACAAACTGACGCTCATGCGAGACAAGGGCACCTCAACGGCTGAGTTTCGGCAGTTGCTGCGCGAAATTACGCTTTTGCTGGCTTACGAGGTCACGCGCGAAATCCCGTTGACCACGCGCCATATCGAAACGCCGATGGAAGAGATGGACGCCCCGATCCTAGCGGGCAAGAAGATGGCTTTGGTGTCAATCCTGCGCGCAGGAAATGGGATGTTGGATGGGGTTTTGGAACTTGTGCCCTCCGCGCGCGTTGGCTTTGTCGGGCTGTATCGCGACGAAGAAACCCTGAAGCCCGTACAGTACTATTTCAAGGCACCCGAAGGCCTGAAAGACCGTTTGGTCATTGCCGTGGATCCGATGTTGGCCACCGGCAACAGTTCGGCCGCTGCCATTGATCTGCTGAAAGAGGCGGGCGCAACGGATATCCGCTTCCTTTGCCTGCTGGCGGCACCCGAAGGTGTGGCGCGAATGAAAGAAGCGCACCCGGATGTGCATATTGTCACCGCTGCACTGGACCGCGAGTTGAACTCGAAAGGCTATATCATGCCGGGCCTGGGCGATGCGGGCGACCGCATGTTCGGCACCAAATAAGCCTGATTATTCGCCGCAAATGTTCTGAAGTCGGACCCAGTCGCGGTCCGGCAAAACTTGTTCAAGGGTGCGACCCGCCATCGGGTCCGCCTCGATCAGTCCCAAGACAGTTTCACCTGATATATCTCGGGCATATGCATAAGGCGTCGAGGGCAGGGCGGCTTGTGCAAAGACCGCCAAAAGCTGGTCATCCAAAAGCGAAGGCCGAGGGTCTGATACAACTTGTTCGGTGTAGTTGTCGATGATGGCAGGCGTCAGTCCGCCGGTTGTCAGCAAACGGAAGGCCGAAGATGCACCGGTTCGATCCAGAAGATCATCAAGCGGGTCCGTCTGTTCCATGCGGGCGCGTTCCGCGATGACATAACCCGCGGCGACGGCAGGGTCTTCATAGTCTTCCACCAACGATTTGTTCAACACAACCGTGCCGCCGGGAAGGCTCAGACTGTCCTGTACGCCTGCAGGCAGGATAATGATCTGGCGTACACCAGTCCGCTTGGCCAGCCGATCCAGCGTCCCCTGCGCATCCACCGAAGAACAGGCGCGCCCTGAGACACGTTCGATCCTGTGCAGTATGGTCTCACCGATTTCCTGCCGTTTTACCTGAGGAACGACGGAAACGACGTGGCTCTGCAATGCGCCGGGCAACCAAAACAGCAGCAGGGCCAATACAGCGACAACAACGCCCCCGACACTCAACCACCGCAGACGACCGGGGTGCGGGCGCGCGCGATCAATGGCGCGTTGCAAGCGGTCAATGGCGTCCAGCATAGTGGTTTCGGTTTCCGCCAGTTCCAGCGTTTCGTCCGGGTCGCCGTCGGGGTTGAAAACGGCCGGAAAAGACCCTGGGTTCTGTCGTTCCAGTGCAGCCAAAGACCAATGGGTCAAGGCCCTGTCATTGAAGTCGGAAATCGTCAGAGTGGCTTCACCGATCGATACCACAACCTCTCGCCGCTGTTCATCGGGCGAAGGGCGCCACAGACCGGTGGCTTCGATCCGCTGGTACTTTTTCAGGGCCGTCATCTTGATGGGGTCTGCTCAGAATTGTTTTGCTACAGCTTAGCATGGTGCATTCGTTAGGCGCAAACCTGTTGCGCAGCTAAAGCAAAATGTGCTGGATACCCGACAAGAAAAAGTCCCAGAACTTTGATCGCAATCGAGGCACTTACATGCAGGATCATTCAACAACTTCGCCGGTTTTGGCTTCGGGTTTGATGATTGGCTCCATGGCGATCATTGGCGTGATCGACAATGTGGTGGTGCTGTTGGCCGAAACGGTTGGCTTGTGGCAGTTCCACCTGACCCGTGCCTTGCTGATGTTTCCATTGATCGTCGGTCTTTCTGTTGTGGGTTTGGGTCGGCTGCGCCCACGCCGTTGGAGACCCGTCATTTTACGTAGTGTTTTGATGACGGTCGCCATGCTGTGCTATTTTGCATCTTTGGCGATGATGCCCATTGCGCAAGCGTTGGCAGGATTGTTCACGTCGCCGATCTTCGTGCTGTTGATTTCATCTCTGGCGCTCAGGCAGACGATTGGCCCCTGGCGCATTCTGGCCGTTCTGATGGGCTTCACCGGTATTTTGTTGGTGCTGCAGCCAAACCCGAGCGACTTTGATACGCGGACGCTGTTGCCGGTTGTGGCCGGTTTTTTCTATGCGTTGGGCTCGATCCTGACACGCACACATTGCTCGTCAGAAAGCACGGTGGCCATGTTGGCGGCCATGGTTATCACATTGGGCACAGCCGGAGCGATCGGCGCCATGGCTTTCACGCTTTCCCCTTTTGACACTCCTGACGGACCGGAAGGCTTTGTCACGCGGGGCTGGGTTTGGGCATTCGGACCTGCGATGCTTTGGATCGGTATCCAGGCCGTTGGTTCGACGGTCGCGGTCTTCATGTTGATCAAGGCGTATCAGGTGGGTGAGCCATCTTATGTGGCTGTCTTCGAGTATTCAGTCATGATCTTTGGCCCGCTTTTTGCTTTTGTAGCACTTGGGCAGTCCATCGGCGTCATGCAAGTTTCGGGCATTGCCTTGATCGCATTGGCGGGCGCATTGTTGGGATGGCGGGCTAAACGCTCTTCCTCCTTGCAAGAGATGGCCTAACGCTCACAAAGGGCCGAATGGCGAGGATTCGCCACAGCCCGCACGGGTCTTTCGTTTCAGAAATGGCAAAAAAGCTCGAATTTACGGAGTGAATGTTTACAAAAATACAAGGGGATGGGGCAAATATTGCTCAAATCAGGCGCAATTATGTCTGAAATAAGACAGCCTTCATTTTTTGGTGCTAGCTATTGGGCATAACCAATTTGTGCCAAAGGGGGTTCGGCACGTGTCTGAAGTTACGAGTATTTCTGTTTATCTAAATCAATCGCCCGAGTTTGAGCCAATCAATCCAAGTCACGCGATGAACGCGCGCCGTGGCGGATTTTTACAGGGCACGAAGATTGCCACCACCAGTGGCTGGAAGCCAGTCGAACGGATCGCTGTAGGTGATCTGGTTCGAACACTCGACCACGGTTTCAAAGAGGTGCGCCGCATCTCGACCAGTACCGTGGTCATTCCAGCAGATGAGCGGCGCGCTGAATATCTGCCGATCTTTGTACCGGCCCGTGCTGCCTTTAACGGGCGACCAGTTTGGTTGATGCCTGAACAAGGTATGGCACTTAGCTTGTCCAAGATTGATGAAGGGGCCGAAGGAATTTCGGTGGTGCCCGCACGTGTTCTGAATGGGGCTGGGCGCATGATGTCTCAAGCTCCGGGATCATCTTTTGAAGTCAGTTCGCTGTTCTTTGACGAGGATCAGGTGATCTTTGTCGAAGGGGGCTTGCAAGCGTTTTGCCCTTCGGGTCGCTTTTCGATGCGGGGGACAGCCCAAGTACAAGCATACAAGGTCGTGGACGAGACTGCCGCAGAAGACCTTGTCAATTCGATTGCTATCAAGGGCGACATGTCGGCCCTAGCAAACCCATTGGGTGCACTGCCTGCGCCCATTCCGCAGGACCCGATATTTCCGATCCGCCCGCCATCTGGGGTCAGGCGGCCTGGTCGACCGGGGCGCCCGAACGCGCCGGTTCTGTTCCTGCGGCCCGAATGGCAGATCTAACCAAACACTGACAAGAACGATGCAGGCGCGTGGTTTCACGCGCCTGCATCATTGTTTCAAGCGGCTTTTGCTTCGGGATTGAAGCGGCCATAGAAGCTCTGACCTTTTTCGGCCATTTCACGCAGCAGCGGCGGGCAGGTGAAGCGCTCGCCGTAGGTTGCGGCCAGTTGATCGCACCGCTCGGCCGCATAGGGTGTGCCGATGATGTCCAGCCAGCTGAGCGGGCCACCGGACCAAGGCGCAAAACCCCAGCCTAGAATAGCACCCACGTCACCTTCACGGATGTCTTCCAGAACGCCTTCTTCCAGCGCGCGCACCGCTTCTAGCACCTGCGCGAACATCAGGCGTTCCTGGACTTCGATCAGGTCAGGCTGCTCGGCGGCCAGCGGGTACTTGTCTTGCAGACCCTTCCAATATTCGACGCGCTTGCCCTTGTCGTCATAGTCGAAGAAACCCGCATTGGCCTTGCGACCCAGTCGGCCCTGTTCCTCCATCCAGAAGATCAGATCGTCCGAGGGGCTTTCGGGATAGGCATCGCCCATGGCCGTCTTGGTGGCGCGGGCAATCTTGGCGCCCAGATCAATCGAAGTTTCATCAGTCAGTTGGATCGGCCCAACTGGGAAGCCAAGCTGACGCGCGGCGTTGTCGATCAGAATCGGGCTGACGCCCTCGGTGATCATGCGCGCACCTTCGTTGATATAGGGGATGATGCAGCGGTTGGCATAGAAGAAGCGCGCATCGTTGACCACGATCGGCGTCTTGCGAATCTGGCGCACATAGTCCAGCGCCTTCGCTACCGCGCGATCACCGGTTTCCTTGCCCTTAATGATTTCGACCAGGAACATCTTCTCAACCGGCGAGAAGAAGTGGATGCCGATGAACTGTTCGGGCCGCACCGAGGCTTTCGCCAGATCTGTGATCGGCAGCGTCGAAGTGTTCGAGGCAAAGATGCAATCCTCGGGGATGATGGCCTCTACCTTCTTGGTCATCTCGGCTTTCACACCGGGGTCTTCGAACACGGCTTCGATAATCAGATCGCAGCCTTTCAGATGTTCCAGATCGGGGGTCGCGGTGATGCGGGCCAGCAGGGCTTCTTTCTTCTCAGCCGTGGCTTTGCCGCTCTTGATGCCCTTGTCCATATAGCTTTCGCTATACGCCTTGCCCTTGTCGGCGGCTGCCTGATCACGGTCGATCAATACGACCTCCATCCCGGCCTGAGCGGAAACCAGAGCGATACCGGCACCCATCATGCCCGCGCCCAGAACGCCGACCTTTTTAACGCGCTGATCTGGTACATCCTTGGGACGCACAGCGCCTTTCTCCAACGCTTCCTTGTTCAGGAACAGCGACCGGATCATGGCCGACGAAGACGGGTTCATCAGGACATTGGTGAACCACCGCGCCTCGATCTTCAGGGCGGTGTCGAAGTCAACCAATGCGCCTTCATAGATCGAGCTCAGCAGAGCTTTGGCCGCCGGGAACGCACCCTGCGTCTTGCCGTTCACCATCGCGCTTGCACCCACGAAGGTCATGAAGCCAGCAGGGTGGTAAGGTGCGCCGCCGGGCATCTTGTAGCCTTTCGCGTCCCAAGGCTTTACCAAATCGGCATCCTTGGCGTTCAGAACCCATTCCTTGGCTGCGGCAACCGGATCATCAGAAACTGCGTCGATCAGTTGCGCACCCTTGGCTTTCTTCGGGTCCATCATCTTGCCTTCCAGCAGCACCGGAGCGGCAGCCATCGCACCAACCATGCGGCTGTAGCGCATGGTTCCGCCGCCACCTGGGAAGATACCCAGCAGAATTTCGGGCAGACCGATCTTGGATTTCGGGTTGTCGGTCATAACGCGGTGATGGCAGGCAAGGGCGATCTCGGTCCCGATCCCGGCGCATGTGCCGTTGATTGCGCAGGCAATAGGCTTGCCGCCCTTCTTGGTCTTGGGGTCCATACCTGCCAGTTCCAGCTTGCGCAGAATGTGGTGGCCACCCATGACGAAATCGAACAGCGCTTGCGCCGGTTCTTCACCCGCCTCCTGGCGAATGGTGGCCAGCGTATTCAGGTCCATGCCGCCTGCAAACGAACCCTCTTTGCCCGAAGTGATGACGATCCCCTTGATCTCAACATCGTTCAGGGCCTGATCGATCAGTTGGCTGACCTCCTGAAACGCCTCGCGGGTCAGCACGTTCATGGATTTGCCCTGGGCGTCCCAGGTCACGAATGCGACGCCGTCCGCGTCTTTGCTCAGAGTGAAATCAGTCATTGTCATCTCCAATCTGGTCAGCCGTCAGCGGGCTGCCGTCTTTCCGGGTAAAGGTGTTCCCTTCATCCTTCACCATCATGTCTAAGTCGCTGTAAAAACAGGTCTCGGTCGGGGTCCGAGTGCCCACCACCAGAAAGGTCGCAGGCGCATCGGTTTTGTTCACAAGGTGATGGCCGTTGGCTTCACCAGCGGGCCAGGCGGCGCAATCACCGGGCTGCATCTCATGCTCTCCATCGTCGTCGATCAGCACGCATGTACCGCTGAGCATGATGGCAAACTCGTCCTGCTCCATGTGGTAATGACGCAGCGAGGACAGAGCTTGTGGCTCAAGCCGCACGACGTTGACCCCGAACTGGGTCAGCCCACCCGCATCTCCAACGCCCTTTTTGAAACGGCCTCCGACCGCCTCAGCCAGCTTGCCAGGATAGGACGAGCCACCCTTGAACGGGATCTGAGAGAGATCCAGCTTAGGCATCAGATCCGCTCGATAATCGTTGCTGCACCCATGCCGGACGCGATACAAAGCGTGGCCAGACCGGTTTCCTTGTCCTGACGCTCAAGCTCATCCAGCAGTGTGCCGATGATCATCGCGCCGGTTGCACCCAACGGGTGACCCATCGCGATCGAGCCGCCGTTCACGTTCACAAGGGCCGGATCGACGTCGAATGCCTGCTGGAACCGCAGCACGACCGAGGCAAATGCTTCGTTCACTTCGAACAGGTCCAGATCGCCGATCTTCATGCCATTGTCGGCCAGGATCTTTTCGGTCACCGGAACCGGGCCGGTCAGCATGATGGTCGGATCGGTGCCGATCTTGGCGGTTGCCTTGATACGGGCGCGCGGCTTGAGGCCGTATTTTTCACCGAACTCTTTGTTGCCGATCAGAACGGCCGCCGCGCCGTCCACGATGCCCGAACTGTTGCCCGCGTGGTGGATGTGGTTGATCCGTTCCAGATGCGGGTACTTGATCATCGCCACCTTGTCGAAGCCGGGCATCTGCTCGCCCATCATCTGGAAGGACGGGTTAAGCGCGCCGAGGCTCTGCATGTCAGTACCGGGGCGCATGTATTCGTCGCGATCGAGAATGGTCAGGCCGTTCTGGTCAGTCACCTTGATGACAGATTTCTCAAACCGGTTGTCTTCCCAGGCCTCTGCCGCGCGCCGTTGCGATTCAACGGCCAGCGCGTCTGCGTCGTCGCGGCTAAAGCCATACTCAGTAGCGATTATATCCGCTGAAATACCCTGCGGAACGAAATAGGTCTCCATCGCCAGCGAAGGATCAACTGCAATCGCCGCGCCGTCGCTGCCCATAGCCACACGGCCCATCATCTCAACACCGCCAGCGATATAAGCTTCGCCAGCGCCGCCTTTGACTTGGTTCGCCGCCAGGTTCACGGCTTCCATGCCTGAGGCGCAGAAGCGGTTGATCGCCAGTCCTGGGATCGACTGATCCAGGTCCGAGGCCAGAACCGCCGAGCGGGCCAAACAGCCGCCTTGTTCCATCACTTGCGTGACGTTGCCCCAGATCACGTCCTCGACGGCGTGGCCTTCAAGGTTATTGCGTTCTTTCATCGCGTTCAGGGTCAGGGCGGACAGGCGCACCGAGGTAACCTCGTGCAGGCTGCCATCCTTGCGGCCCTTGCCGCGCGGGGTGCGCAGGGCGTCATAAATGTAAGCTTCGGTCATGGGTCTTCTCCTTAAGCTCGATCCGACGGGTTGCCGGGCATCAGGTCATAGGGGTGTTTCCAGCCGGGCTGCTCGGATAACCGGGTCAGCCAGGCGTCGATATGGGGCCAGTCGGCGCGGTCAAAGCCGAATGGTTCGGGATAGTAAAGGTAGCCGCAGCAGCTGAGATCGGCGTTCGTAACGCCGTCACCGACGATCCAGTCGCGACCGTCCAAATGGGCGTTCAAAACTTGGTAAGCTGCCTTCAGGCGCCCCTGGTTAAAAGCAATTACGTCCGGGTTTCGGTGCTGTTCGGGCAGGAAATTGATCAGGAACCGCGTCAGCCCGGCCATTGAACTGAGCTTGTGGTTGTCCCACAAAACCCAGCGCAGGATGTCGTAGTTCTCATCCCGATCCTTGCCGCCGAATCTACCGGACTTCTCGGTCACGTAAGCCTGAATGGCACCGGACTGGCTGGTCCGAAAATCACCGTCGATCAGTACAGGCGCTTCGCCCATCTCATTCACTTCGGCGCGAAACTCCGGGGTGCGCGTCGCACCGTTGAAAAAGTCGACAAAGACCGGTTCCCAGTCCAACCCGGACATTTCAAGAGCGAGTGCGGCCTTGTAGCTATTTCCGCTTTCTCCGAAGCAATGCAGCTTTATGGTCATTCAATCGCCCCTCCCGTGGCGTTTGTGGATCGGTCGGTAGTTCCGTATTTGAAACGAGAAGAAGGGCAGGTTTACACTTTTCTCGTAACGGTTTCTTAAGGTTAATGCGGTTTCGTCCTCTTGCGGTACAGGCTGCCGAGCCGATGACCGTACGAGGAGAAGCCCCGCCGTCCCGGCTGAGTGCCACCTAGTGAGATCAGTTCCCGGATGGCGGGGTGGACGCGCATCCATATCTTCTTCTTGTTCCAAATACGGCCGCCGGAGGCGGAGTGATCGGTTGGCTTGTGTGTGCCATAGGCTTGGAGTTCCGACGTCACCGCTTTCGCGCTTCAAGTTCAGAGTTGAAAATCCGCAAGCGATGGGTCAGGTTTTCCTCATCAATCACGCTGTTGAAATTTTCGAACAGAAAAGACAGTGCTTCACCTTCGTCCAAACCGGCCTCACGCGCGAAGGCTTTGAGTTTGCGATATCCGTCTTCCGTCATGGCGACGGGAAAACGGCGGGTCAGGCGAAAGCGTTTTGGCATCTTTTCTCCTCCGGGTGCGGGCTCGGGCAGCTTTGCCCGAGCCAAGATTGAGATCAGAAATTCGCTGCGTCCAGTGCCATGACCGTGTCCGCGCCTGTCCGGATGCGCGCAAGGTGCATCGCCGTCGCAGGCAAGCGTCGAGCCATGTAGAAGCGGCCGGTGTTAATCTTGGTTTCGTAGAACTCTTTGTCCGACGCACCTCGGTCCAGCGCATCCTGTGCGGCTTTTGCCATTTGCGCCCACATCAGGCCCAGGCAGACATGACCGAACATGTGCATGAAGTCGTACGAACCTGACAGCGCGTTGTTCTGGTTCTTCATACCTTCCTGCATGAAGTACATGCCAGCGGCTTGCAGGTCCTTGGATGCAGCTTTCAGCGGTTCGATGAAGGCCTTGTCATATGCTTCGTCCTTGCCACCGTTTTCCTTGCAGAATGTTTTGACCATCTCAAAGAATGCCATGACGTGCTTGCCGCCATCCTGCGCTAGTTTGCGGCCGACAAGGTCAAGCGCCTGAACGCCATTCGCGCCTTCGTAGATCATCGCGATACGGGCGTCGCGGGTATATTGCGACATGCCCCATTCTTCAATGTAGCCATGGCCGCCATAGACCTGTTGAGCTTGTACGGTCATGTCATAGCCCTGATCCGTCAGGAAACCCTTGATGACCGGGGTCAGCAGCGAGATCAGACCATCCGCGTCCTTGTCACCCGCGCGGTGCGCTTTGTCGAGCATCGTCGCGCCCCACAGGATGAACGCCCGCGCCCCTTCGGTAAAGCTTTTCTGGTCCATCAGGTTACGGCGGATGTCAGGGTGTACGATCAACGGATCGGCAGGACCGTCCGGGTTCTTCACGCCGGTTACGTCGCGACCTTGCAGGCGGTCCTTGGCGTACTCCAGGGCATTCTGGTACGCGGCCTCGGCCTGTGCCAGACCTTGCATCCCCACACCAAGACGCGCTTCGTTCATCATGGTGAACATGGCGCGCATGCCTTTGTGTTCTTCGCCCAAAAGCCAACCGGTGGCCTCGTCATAGTTCATGACGCAGGTCGAGTTGCCGTGGATGCCCATTTTCTCTTCGATCTTGCCGACAGAGACGCCGTTACGCTCACCCGGTGTGCCGTCTTCGTTGACAATGAACTTTGGCACGATAAACAGCGACACGCCCTTGATGCCCTCGGGGCCGCCGGGAATCTTGGCCAGCACCAGATGGACGATGTTGTCGGCCATGTCATGGTCGCCGGACGAGATGAAAATCTTCTGCCCCGAGATCTTGTAGCTGCCATCGCCCTGTGGTTCGGCCTTGGTGCGCATCAGGCCCAGATCGGTGCCGCAATGCGGCTCGGTCAGGTTCATGGTGCCGGTCCATTCACAGCTGACCATGTTTGGCAGGTACTTGTTCTTCTGTTCGTCAGTCCCGTGCGCCAGTATGGCCGAGGCCGCGCCATGGGTCAGGCCCTGATACATGGTGAATGCCTGGTTGGAGCCTGAGAACATCTCGCCGACGGCGGTGCCAATTACATAAGGCATGTTCTGGCCGCCATATTCGTCCGGCATGTCGAGGCCAGTCCAGCCACCTTCCTTCATTTGCTCGAAGGCGTCTTTGAAACCGGTAGGAGTGTACACAATACCGTTTTCCAACCGGCACCCTTCTGTGTCACCCACGACATTCAGCGGATGCAGGACGTTGGTGGCAACCTTGCCAGCCTCTTCCAGAACCGCGCCGGTAAATTCGGCTTCCAATTCGTTATAGCCGGGCACATCCGACTGCGAGATTTTCAGAACGTCATGCAGGATGAACTGCGTGTCTTTGGTTGGCGCGTTGTAAACGGGCATGTGAAGCTCCCTTAATTCATATGTCCGGATGGCGGGTCGAGGTTATTCGGCCGCCTTCTTTTCCTGTTTCATCGAGGCGATAACCTTCTCGCCCCAGCGCAACTGCTCTTTCAGATCGTCGATGGCTTGCGTCAGTTCGCGGCGGCGTTCTTCCATGTCGGCCAGGCGTTCTAACGCGATTTCATAGGTGCGGGTCATCTGAGTGACCTGCTGGTCGCCCACATGGTACAGATCCAGAAGTTGGCGGATTTCTTCCAGGCTGAAGCCAAAGCGTTTGCCACGTAGAATCAGTTTCAGCCGCGCCCGGTCACGCTTGGTGAACAGACGTTTTTGGCCTTCGCGGATCGGGAACAAAAGTTCCTTGGCCTCGTAAAACCGCAATGTGCGTGGTGTGACATCATAGGTCTCGCACATCTCGCGGATTGTCATCACATCTTCGGTCATTCGTCATACTCTCGTCACTGGCGTCATGAAACATGAGTTGCGCAGTTGCTTTGCGCTTTACAACACGTGAGTGACGTTTACGTAATTCAGACGCTGCGTCATTTCAAAGTTGACGTAACATCCGAACGCGTAAACGCTGATTGATGAAATTTTCTTTCCCTAAGGTCACGCGAAAACCCAGCCTTTTGCGTGTGTGAAAGTTGTTATCACACGCATGAGGTGTGCTGAGCCGCGCTGACTTGGCGAAGCAGACTTAAGAATACGGGGGGTTATTCCAGAGACTTTGCCGTCTGATCGCGCAGACGCTTCAGCTCATCCATCGCTTCGTCCAGTTGCTGGCGCTGCTGTTCAAGCTCGCTCATCTGACGATCAGCCATTTCGACAAATGTGGCCATTTGCGCCGCGTTGCCCTGATCTTCATAGATCAACAGCCATTGGCGAATCTCTTCCAGTGGGAAGCCAAACTTACGGCCACGCATGATCAGCTTCATCCGGGCGCATTCCCGCGCACCGTAAAAGCGGGACCGACCTTCGCGGTCCGGCTGCAAAAGTTCGATGTATTCGTAATAGCGCAGGGTGCGCGGCGTTACGTCGAACTCGGCACACATCTCTTTGAATGACAAACGATTGTTGGACATTCCTGATCTCCTCGCCAGCAACCTAGGCGGTCCCGATCCCAAGCGCAACAGGTGGGCTTGCCCTTTGCCGATGCAGCGGCTCATAAAGGGGGCGCAGAGAACAGGACAGATAACGATGGTCGACAAGACAGTTTTAGCCCGCCAGTTTATCGAGGCGATCCCTCATGCGCGGGCTTTGAACCTGACGCTGACCCATATCGGCGAGGGTGAGGCAGAGATTACCCTGCCATACAACGAGGACCTGATCGGAGATCCGCGCACCGGCGTGATCCATGGTGGGGCGATCTCGACCATCTTGGATACATGCTGCGGCGCTGCTGTCATGAGCCACCCTTCCGCGCCCGGCGGGACAGCAACTATCGACCTCCGGATCGACTACATGCGTGCGGCAAAGCCAGGTCAGACCATTACCGCCAGCGCGACCTGCTATCACATCACGCGGAACGTTGCCTTTGTTCGGGCCACTGCAGTGGATAACGACAAGGACTTACCGGTGGCGACTGCGGCCGGCTCTTTCACGGTTGAGGGGAAGTAACATGGCAAGACCGCGTCCAGAACCCGTGCAGGTGGTCAAGCAAAGGCGTGATTCGGCATTGCGCGCGTTGGTTGATGGTGTTCCTTACATCCGTTTTCTCAACATCGGCTTCGACCGACGCGGTGATGAATTGACCGGTGTTCTGCACTTTGATGACAAGCTGATTGGCAATCCGTTTCTGCCTGCGATTCACGGCGGCGTGACAGCTGCGTTTCTCGAAGTGACAGCCGTCATCACGCTTAGCTGGGAACACATGTTCCCAAGCATAGAAAGCGGAGAGATAGACGCCGAAGCCATCGTGACGGACAAGAGCATTCGCTTTCCCAAGACAATCGACTTTACCGTTGACTACCTACGCTCAGGCTTGCCACGCGATGCCTATGCGCGGGCCTTTATCAGCCGATCCGGTCGGCGCTATGCCTCGGTCCGGGTTGAAGCCTGGCAGGACAACCATGCAAAACTTTTTGCGCAAGCGTCCGGGCATTTCCTGATGCCTCAACCTCCCAGAGATAAGGGCTGACCATGCAGGACGCATCGGCGCCCATCACGCATAGGCGGGTGCTGAAGATCGCAGTCCCGATTGTTCTGTCGAACGCAACCGTGCCCATTCTTGGCGCGGTCGATACGGGCGTTGTGGGGCAAATTGGGCAGGCCGCACCGATTGGTGCCGTTGGCGTGGGCGCGGTCATTCTGGCCTCGATCTATTGGATATTCGGTTTTCTACGCATGGGCACGACCGGTTTGGCTGCCCAAGCGCGCGGGGCAGGTGACGTGGTGGAAACCCGTGCTTTGCTGATCCGGGGCTTGATGTTGGGTGCAGCGGCCGGTGTGTTCTTTGTTCTTGCGCAAGCAGCGGTCTTTGCCGGGGCATTTGCCCTGTCACCTGCCAGCCCCGAGGTTGAGGCATTGACGCGCACCTATCTCGAGATTCGTATTTGGGGTGCTCCGGCCACCATTGCTTTGTATGCCGTGACCGGATGGCTGATCGCGGTTGAACGGACGCGTGGCGTTTTCATTCTGCAAATCTGGATGAACGGGCTGAATATCGTTCTGGACCTTTGGTTTGTTCTGGGGCTGGGATGGGGCGTGGAGGGCGTCGCTGTGGCCACCCTGATCGCCGAGTGGACTGGCTTGGCGCTGGGCTTGTGGCTGTGCCGGGACGGATTCGAAGGCAAAATCTGGCGTGACCGGGCCCGGATTTTCGATGCCGCGCGCCTGCGTCGAATGATGCAAGTCAACGGTGACATCATGATCCGTTCCGTCCTTTTAACAGGCTCGTTCACGACCTTTTTGTTTGTCGGCGCGGATCTGGGCGACGTGACGTTGGCCGCCAATCAGGTTCTTCTGCAATTCCTTGAGATCACAGCCTTCGCCCTGGACGGGTTCGCCTTTTCGGCCGAGGCTTTGGTCGGTGGCGCAGTCGGTGCGCGGGATCGGCACCAGCTGCGACGCGCCAGTATCATGGCATCGCAATGGGGGCTTGGTGGAGCCATGTTACTGGGGGCTGTGTTCTTCCTGGCTGGCCCGGCCCTGATTGATCTGATGTCAACCTCGCCCGAGGTGCGTTTGGCCAGCCGTGACTACTTGTTTTGGGCGGCGTTAGCGCCAGTTGTCGGTGTGGCCAGTTGGATGTTTGATGGCATCTACATTGGTGCCACTTGGACCCGCGCCATGCGCAACGCAATGATTCAATCCGTAGCGATCTATGTGGTCGCTCTGTTCGTTCTGGTACCGAGCTTTGGCAATCACGGCCTTTGGGCCGCACTGATGGTTCTGAACATCGCGCGGGGTGCGACGATGGGCTGGCGCTATCCCAAGCTTGAAGCGCAAGTGGCCTAAAGCAAAGCCAACAGGTTCTCCGGCGGACGCCCGATGGCAGCTTTGTCAGCGGCAATGGCCAGAGGCCGTTCGATCAGAATGGGGTTCTCGGCCATGGCGCGGATCAGCTCGTCATCCGATGCGGTTTTTGCCAGCCCCAATTCCTTGAACCGCTTCTCGCCGGTACGCACCATGTCAATTACAGGCAGTCCCAGTGCTTTCTGAGCGGCCCGCAACGCATCGGCCGAGGGCACATCTTCAAGGTATTTTCGCAATGTGATCTGCGCACCCTTTTCTTCCAAAAGCGCCAGTCCGGCGCGGGATTTGGAACAGCGGGGGTTATGCTAGTATTCGATCACAGCCAGTCCTCTCGTTTGCTGCCCACGGCCTCGGCAACGCTGTCATAGCCATCACGCGCCAGCAATTGATCTAGCCCATGCGCGATATCAGCAGCAAGTGAGATCCCACCGTAAACCATGGCGGTATAGAACTGTACAGCAGACGCCCCGGCGCAGATCTTGGCGTAAGCCTGTTCTGCGTTGCTGATGCCGCCGACGCCGATCAGCGGGATTTCTCCACCGGTCAACTGGCTCAGCTTTGCCAGCACGCGGGTGGATTTTTCGAACAAAGGCGCGCCAGACAATCCTCCGGCTTCACCTTTATGCGCGCTACGCAACCCGTCACGCGACAGGGTGGTGTTGGTGGCGATCACCGCATCCACGCGGGTTTCGCGAGCAACCTCAGCAATGTCCTGCAACTCAGGCTCGGTCAGATCAGGCGCAATTTTCAGAAAGATCGGAAGCGGGCGGGGCAGTGCATCGCGTATTTCGATCACACCATTCAACAGCGCGGTCAGCGCGGCCTTGCCCTGCAAATCGCGCAGTTTTTCCGTGTTCGGTGACGATACGTTTACGGTGGCGAAATCCAGATGTGCCGCGCAATGTGCCAGAACTTTCGCAAAATCACCTGCTCGGTCTTCGCTGTCTTTATTGGCCCCAAGGTTCAGGCCGATCACAGCGTCTTTGGGGCGCTCTGCCAGCCGTTTGGCCATCACCTCCATGCCTTCGTTGTTGAAACCAAAGCGGTTGATGGCTGCCTTGTCCTCGGTCAGACGAAACAGGCGTGGTTTGGGGTTTCCTAGCTGCGGACGGGGCGTGACTGCGCCCACCTCGATAAAGCCAAACCCGGCGCGCGACAGAGGTGCGAGGACCTCACCGTTCTTGTCGAAACCAGCGGCCAGGCCGACCGGATTTGGCAGATCCACACCCGCCAAGTTGGTTTTCAGGCGCGGTGTTGTCACAGGCCCCGGCGCGGGCGTTAGACCGGATTTCAACGCCTTGATCGACATGCCATGAGCAGCTTCGGGGTCCATGCGGTGCAGAGCGTTCAGCCCCAGTTTTTCAATCAGTTTCATCCGAAGGCCTTTCCGCTTTCCCCTGATCCGCACCGGATCAGGCGCGAGGTTTCGACCGCAGCCTGACGATGGATCACCGCCGCCCGGTACACCGGGTCTGTCACCATTTCAAGGAACGCGTGTGCTGTCGGATAGCGTGCGATAAAGACGGCATCCCATGTTTCATCCGACGGCCCAATGAGAGTTGTTTCAAACACCCCACGCCACAAAATGCTTGCCCCGATACGTGCAACAATCGGCGCAGTTTCAGCGCCGTATTTCTGATAGGCTTGTGCCCCGGTCAGCCCCGCGCCCGCCAATTCATGCGCAGCAGGATACTGCGCTGTGGCCCGGAATTTCACCAGATTGAGCATTTCAATTGGCTGGTTCCGGTCCAGAGCCTTAAATGCCTCGAACTGATCCCGTTCCGGGTCGATAAAGGACGTCATTCCATATCCTCGGGGAACTGGTGAACAGCACCGTCAAACGGCAGGGGGCGTGACCAGACAACGTCGCTAAGCCGGATCTGGCGATAGAGATGCGGGAACAGGGCACCGCCGCGCGATACTTCCCATTTCAGATCGTCGCCCATGGCGTCGGCATTACAGGCCAGTAACGTCAGATAATCCACACCTGCGAAGTGTTTCGCCGCCGTCTCAGCAGCTTGTTCAGCCGTTGAAAAATGGACAAAGCCATCGGTGACATCAATTGGCGCGCCATCTGTCGCGCCCTTGTCTTGCAAGGCGGCCCATTCATCGGCCCGGAAAATTTTGTAAATCAGCATATCGATCTGATGCCCCGCGCAGCGCTTGGAATCAAGCTGGATTTCCTCTTTGACTCTTGGGCGTCATAGGCGCACGATCTCTGAAAATATAAACAGGGAGATTCAGTATGTTGACCCGATTTCTGGCGTCTACAGCAATTCTTGGCCTGACTGCCGGCGTGGCAGCGGCCGAATACAAGCTAACCATTCTGCACACCAACGACATTCATAGCCGCATCGAGTCGATAAACAAATACGACTCGACCTGCGATGCTGAGGATGAAGCAGAAGGTAAGTGTTTTGGCGGGGTTGCGCGCCTCAAGACGATCGTTGATTCCCGCCGTGATGCGCTGGCGGATCAGAATGTTCTGCTGCTGGACGCCGGGGACCCGTTCCAGGGATCGCTGTTCTACACCACCTACAAAGGTTCAGCAGAAGCCGAATTTATGGAAGCGATCGGCTATGACGTCATGGCCGTGGGCAACCACGAATTTGACGACGGCCCGGAAGGGTTGGCGTCGTTTATTGAAACGGTCAGCTTTCCGGTGATTTCAGGCAATCTGGACCTGTCATCGTCGGCCGAGCTGAAGGGCAAGGTTGAAAACCATGTGGTGCTTGATGTCGGCGGACAGAAAGTGGGCATCATCTCGGCGTTGGCTACGGATACGGTCGAAACGTCAAGCCCCGGCAAAGATGTCGTGTTTCAGGACGAGATCGAAAGCCTGAAAGCGGATGTGGCCGCTTTGCAGGATGAAGGCGTCAATATCATCATCGCGTTGAACCATGTGGGACTGGCCAAGGATCTGGAAATTGCAGAACAGGTGCCGGGGCTTGACCTTGTGGTCGGTGGCCATTCGCACACGCTTTTGTCAAATACACAGGAAGGCGCCGCCGGGGCATACCCGACGATGGTCGGCGATGTGCCGGTTGTTCAGGCGTATGCCTATTCCAAATACCTGGGCGAAATCACACTGACCTTTGATGACGATGGCAATCTGATCGCCGCAGAAGGAGAGCCCATACTGCTGGACGCCTCAGTCACACCTGACGAAGGCATCGCGGCCCGCGTGGCCGAAATGGGCGCGCCAATTGAAGAGATGAAGCAACGCGTTGTTGCAAGCTCGGCCGCCGCGATTCAGGGCGACAGGTCGGTCTGTCGGGTACAGGAATGCGAAATGGGCAACCTTGTGGCCGACGCGATGCTGGCCCGTGTCGCCGATCAGGGTGCGCAGATTGCGATCGCCAATTCAGGTGGCCTGCGCGCTTCGATCGATGAGGGCGACGTGACCATGGGTGAAGTTCTGACGGTGCTGCCGTTCCAGAACACGTTGTCCACTTTTGAGATCACCGGTCAAACCGTCATTGATGCGCTGGAGAATGGTGTTAGCCAAGTTGAAGAAGTAAAAGGCCGCTTCCCGCAAGTCGCGGGCCTGAGCTACACTTGGGACCCAAGCATGGCCCCGAACGAAGGCCGCATCAGTGAGGTCATGGTGGCCGAAGGTGATGGGTTTGTTCCGATTGACCCGAACAAGACCTACCTCGTTGTGACCAATAACTATGTGCGCAACGGCGGCGACGGGTACTCGATGTTCGAAGGCGACGACAAGAATGCCTATGATTTCGGCCCCGATCTGGCCGATGTCACAGCTGAATATCTGGCGGAAAACGCGCCGTATCAGCCTTATCTGGATGGGCGTATCAAGCAGAAGTAAATCTACCGTCTGAAACAAAAAAGCCGCATCCAGGTGATGCGGCTTTTTTTGTTTCGCTGCGTGTCAGCTGAAATCGTATTCCGGCCAGAGTTTCGGGTCAAAGCCGTCCAGCATTGCCGTTATGTGATCGGCCACTTCGCGCCAGCCGCCAATTGACTTGGTCGAGATCTTGCTTCGCACTTGATCCACACTGGCCGTGCGAACCTGTTTTGTGTTTTTCTCGGGGTGTACCATCGACTCGTGCCAATCTACTCCGCAAAATTCAGCCACGCGCTGGCTGTGGGTTTTGGGATCTGCCACCAACTCTTCGTAGGGCAAAGTTAGGATCTTACCTTCGAACACCGTGTCCCAGTGCGCTATATAGCGGCGATAGAGATTGGCGGAATGTGCAATGGCGTCCAGACTTGAGGCGTAGTTCATGCCGCCTGCGGGAAAACGTCTGATCCATTTCGACAAACCGACGTCTCTGGGATCGCGCAGCATGTTGACAATCTTGGCGTTGGGGAAGGCGGCCAGAATAAACCCAACGCGCTGGTAATTGTGCGGCAGCTTATCGACAAACCCAATCGAGTTTTCCGGTATGTTCGGCATGTTTTCCCGATACGAGCGCGCGATGTCTTTTGCGGCTTCCGCGTCAAACACCTTGTCGGTTGCGTGGAAATTGTTTGTCAGTTCCGGGATCAACATCAACTCACCGCACCCGGCGATGTCGGGGGCCGAACTCAGCATCATTTCCATCAGGGTCGTGCCGGATCGCGGCTGTCCAATCACAAAAATCGGCAGCGGCGCTTCGGACTGGATACCTTCAAAGGATGATGTTCCTTCGGGGAACAGCTCGATGATTTTGTGCAGCTTTTCTTCTTCTGCTGCAAAGTCATAAGGCACCGCGTCGTGTTGTACGGCATTTGCTTTTGCAAACTGGGGCAAAGCCGCGGCGATACCGTCGGTTTTTTGGACAAGATGCGCCTTGGCAAATTCTAGCTCTTGCAGGGGTTCATCTTTTTCAGCCGCCGCAGCCTCGACCGCAGACATCAATTGCGGCACGTTCTCTTTTGACGCCATTGTGGCCGCTTGCAGCAGAGCATTTGCGTGATGGGGTTGAGTGTTCAGGATGTCGTTTAAGATACTGAACGCCATTTCCTTGTCGCCAGAATGATGCAGATTGAGCGACTTTTGGAAAGCGACCATGATGTTTTCCGGTGCCAAGTCATAAGCGCGTTCTATGTCACGCGTGCTTTCCTCGACAAAGCCCATCTGAAGATAAGCCCGCGCCCTTTTTGCAAGAAGTTCCGGGTTGTTAGGGTCCGAAGCAAGGCTATGCGTTGTGAACTCGACAATCGAACGCCAGTTTCGGCCTTCGCGCTGAATCTCGTCAATGACCCGGCGAAGTTCCTTGTTGTTGGGAAACTGTTCCACCTTTTGTTCGGCATATGTCAGTGCGCGCGTGATTTGTCCCGTTTGCATCAGGGCATTTGCCAGGTTTTCGGCAAATTGCGGATCATCGGGTTTCTTGCGCGAGGCTTCCAAAAAGTGGGGTATGGATTTCTTGTACTGCTTCAGCTCTGTCAGAACAAAACCGGCGATTGCATGAAAATCCGAGTCCTTGGGGAATTTCTTGACCCCAAACTGGGCTTTCTTCAAGGCCTGTTGCAGTTTGCCTGTTTCCAAAAGGGAAATTGCTTTGCTCTTGAGGGTTTGAGCGGTTTGGTTTTTCATGTGACCCGAAAGATCCTGCGCCTGTATCAAGAATATATCGATGGTTCATTACCTATGTGCGGACGGTTTGCAATAACTCTTCCCAATGACGCCATGGCGCAGCTGTTTTCTGCACGGCCTGCAAACTCATTACCTGCCGTTCCAAATTACAATGTTTGCCCGACAAATCAGGTACATGTGGTGCGCAGTGGCGAGACCGGTCGTCATTTAGATGCGCTGCGTTGGGGGTTTTTGCCACATTGGTACAAATCCGAAACAGCCGGACCATTGTTGATCAACGCCCGGTCAGAGACTTTGGCTGACAAACCAGCCTTTCGCGACGCTTGCCGATCGCGCCGTTGTTTGATCGTGGCTACGGGGTTCTATGAATGGACCAAGACCGAACAGGGAACCCGCTTGCCGTGGTACATCCATCGCAAGGATGGGGCACCGATTGCCTTTGCTGGGGTTTGGCAGGACTGGGGCCCTCAGGAAAGCCGACAGGGCACCTGTGCGATCGTGACGACAGGTGCAAATGAAGGCCTCAAGGGCATACACCATCGGATGCCCTTGATCCTTGAGCCTGAAGATTGGCCATTATGGCTGGGCGAGGCGGGAAAAGGGGCCGCGCGATTGATGCAGCCGGGGGCCGAGGATGTGCTGACCTTTCACCGCGTCGACCCGGCAGTGAATTCGAACCGGGCCAGCGGACCTGAACTGAATGAACCTTTTGGCGGGTGAGGGCGCGTGGCCTTTCCTTTCGAAACACAGCAAGCTAGACCTCTGGTATGGCTTTGAAATTCCCCGATCTGTCCCAACTTTACGCGCATGGTTTTGACACGGTTATCGACGTGCGCAGCCCGGCTGAGTATGCCGAGGATCATTTGCCGGGTGCGATCAACTTGCCGGTTCTGAATAATGAGGAACGGGCGCGCGTCGGGACCATCTATGTGCAGGAAAGCCCCTTTCTGGCACGGAAACTTGGGGCGGCGCTTGTGTTCCGCAATGCAGCCAATCACATCGAACAGCACCTGAGCCAACACGAGGGCAGTTGGCGCCCCTTGGTCTATTGCTGGCGCGGTGGCCAGCGTTCCGGATCGTTCACCTGGATGTTGCAGCAAATCGGTTGGCGCGCTGATGTGGTCGAAGGCGGCTATCGCACCTATCGCCGGTTGGTGAATGCGTATTTGTACGACGATCCTCTGCCGCATCGATTGATCGCCTTGGATGGCTATACCGGAACGGCCAAGACGGATCTGTTGGCTCTGTTGCAAAGGCGCGGCGTACAGGTTCTGGACCTTGAGGCATTGGCCAATCACAGGGGATCTTTGCTGGGGGAAAGGCCAGGTGGACAGCCTGCGCAAAAGGCGTTTGAATCGGCATTGTCCAGCGCGCTGTGCGCAATAGATCCAGCGCGTCCTGTTGTAGTCGAGGCGGAGTCTTCGAAAATCGGCAGTCTGATCCTGCCGCCCAGCCTTTGGACGGCGTTGTGTGCGGCCCCCAGGGTGCAAATCACAGCGCCGATTGAAGCGCGGACCGCTTATCTGGTGAGGGCCTATGACGATATCCTGTCCGACAGTGATCGTTTGCGGGATCGGTTGTCCCCGCTGCGTTTTCATCGCGGTCACGAGGTCGTCGACGGGTGGATGTGCCTGATCGATGCGGGTGAAAAACACGCGCTGACACAGGCGTTGATGGAACAGCACTACGACCCGGCCTACACCAAATCACGGCTATCCCGGTCGGTTGAGGTTCTGGCCAATCTCGACATTGCGTCCTTGGACGACGGCGGCCTTTCAGCGGCCGCGTCCCAAATCGAAAGCCTGCTGGATCAACTTTGAAGCCGCAGGCCCGGTGTTTCAGTCAATTCGCCTATGATCACAGCCGGATAACCCGCGGCCTTCAAATCCTTGATCAGGGCATCGGCCACTGACGGATCGACAGCGGCAAGCAAACCACCAGCCGTCTGAGGATCAAACAGCAAAGCGGCTTTGCCTTCGGCGGGCAGGTCCATGGCAATCACCCGGTTGTCGGCAAAGATGGTCGAGCGCACGCCCTGATCTGTCAAAGTCAACGCGCCGTCCATTACCTCGACCGCGTTCAGATCAAGTACTGCACCACAGTTTGACGCGTCGCAGATACCGTGCAGGTGCCCGGCTAAACCAAACCCGGTCACGTCGGTCATCGCATGGGCCTTGGCCAGTATTCTTGATGCTTTCCCTTGCGATTGGGTCATGTGCTGATAAGCGGCCGCGACCCAGGCTCCATCTGCCAGACCGGCCATTTCGGCAGCCATCAGAACGCCGCTGCCCAAGGGCTTGGTCAGGATCAAACGGTCTCCCGGTTGCCCGCCCGACAAAGTGATGGGCGGCGTTTCACACAGGCCGGTTATGGTAAAGCCGATGGTCATCTCATCGCCCATGGAACTGTGGCCACCCACGATCTCAGCCCCGGCCTCTCTCATCACGTCGCCTGCCACTGCCATGATTTCTGACATGGTGCGGCCCTGAAGACTGGCAGACATACGAGGAAGGATGATCGTCGCAGTTGCGGCCTGAGGTGCAGCCCCCATGGCCCAGATATCCCCCAAAGCGTGAACAGCAGCGATACGCGCCATCAGGACGGGATCATTGGTGAAAGCCCGCAGGTGATCTGATGTCATGACCTGCTGAACGCCACCTGTTTGTAGCAAGGCTGCATCGTCTCCGGGCAGGGGGATGATGTCTGAACGGTCAGGTGCGGGCTGGGATTTCAGTGCTGTCTGCAACGCATCGCGCCCGACCTTGGCGCCGCATCCTCCGCACATGGGTTTTTCCCCAAGCGCCTCATCCAGCCCGAAGGCCCGGTCGTGTGGCAATGCAGAAAGCTTCATTTGCGGCAGGTCTCGAAACCTGTTCATGAAAGTTTGGTCGATGTGGTTCTTCCATTTCCACATGATCGGGCCGCTCAAGGATGTACCTAAACGCTCACCCAGCGCGGATTTGCCGCCCAACGAGATCAGTTTGAGGTAATCCTTCTGCGGGACATATCTGCGCATCCGTCCCGCACTTAGTGCAGCACGCAGATTGTCGAAAAGAACGGGTGCTTCGCGCACCGCGTAAACGCCTGCCTTGGGGCGCGGATTTTCTGACAGATGAGCGCAATCCCCGGCGGCAAAGACAGCAGGATCGCTGGATTGAAGATAGCTGTTCACCCGGATGTACCCGTCTTGCAGATCCAGCCCTGTACGTGCGATCCAGTCATAAGGGCGCGCGCCGGCGGCTCCGGTGACGAAATGGGCGGGGATAGCGCGGCCGTCCTGCAGTTGGACGTGATCAGCGGCGATCCGGGTAATCACTGCGTTTTCGATGACTTCCACACCCAGATCCTGCATGGCGCGACGGATCGTGGCCTCCGCCTTGGGTTTGGTAGCCGCCAGGATTGAGGCATTGTCGATCAGCGTGATCCGCGCCGCGCGCCCCTTTGCTTTGAGAGCGTGGGCCATGGCCATGACCAATTCGGCCCCGGCAACGCCCCCGCCGATCACCGCGACAGACGCAGGGCCATCATGATTCAGATAGTCAGCCCATCGCGCGGCAAATCGGCCCAGAGGTTTGGCTGGAATGGCATGTTCGGCAAAGCCCGGCAGAGCGGGCATGTCCGAGGTGATCCCAACATTGACCGAAGCCACATCGAACCCGACTGGCGGGTGCCCGGAAACATGCACCTGATGGCTATCAGTATCGATCCCTTCGACGGCACCCAGTATGACCCGCGCATCTGCAAAGCGCGCCAGTTTTACCAGATCGATGTCCAATTCCCATCGGTCGTAGTGCCCGGCGACATATCCCGGCAACATACCGGAATAAGGAGCAGTAGGGCCTGGATTTATTACAGTGACCCGCGCACCAGCAAGAGGAGTCATCCCCCATTTTCGCAAAAGCAGCGCGTGGGTGTGACCTCCGCCAACAAGAACCAAATCGCGGGTCAGGGGCAGCGGAGGTGAATGCATAGGAATTAGTTCGCGCTATGGTCCGGGACGTCTTCGACCTGCTCGACCGCGTGGGTGGCCCAAAGCTCATCCTCACCGGCATCCGGCAGACCTTCGGGCATTTCATGACGGTGAATGTGCCATTTGGCAATGAACAGGGCCGTGATCGGAGCGGTCAGGAACAGAAACAGCGTGATCAGCAGCTCGTGCATGGACAGTTTGCCCTCCAGCAGCACCGAATGCGCTATTGAAGCCAGCAAGACGCCGCCCACTCCCAACGTTGTCGCCTTGGTCGGCGCGTGCAGGCGCGACATTGGATCTTTCAGTTTGATCATCCCAAACGAGCCGACAAACCCGAAGATACCCGACATGATCAGGAATACGGCGATCAGCAATTCGACGAGAAATGTCATGTCGCCCTCACTCGATGATGTTGCCGCGCAGCATGAAGCGCGCATAGGCCACGGTTGAAACAAAACCCAGCATGGCAATGATCATGGCGGCCTCGAAAAAGATCTCGGTACCTTGATCCAGACCATAAAGGATCATCAGGGCAATGGTGTTGATCACCATCGTATCCAGCGCCAGAACGCGCGTGCCGACGCCGTCAGCGGTGATGATCCGCCACAGGCACATCATGATTGCGGCGCCAAAACAGGCGAAGGCGAAGTAGATGGCGTATTCGATCATTCGAAAATCTCCTTCAGGCGGCGTTCATAGCGTTGTTTGATCTGATCGCGAACCGCCTCGGGGTCGGGGGCGTCAAGGCAATGGACCAGCAGGTTATGCCCTTGTGCCGACAGATCGCAGCTGACCGTGCCGGGGGTCATGGTGATTGTTCCGGCCAACACGGTAATCGCCTCGGGGGTGCGCAGTTCCAGCGGGACGCAGATCCAGTTGGGTTGGCGGTCGGCATCCCGCTTGAACAGGATGATCCGGGCAACGGTCACGTTTGCAACCACAATGTCCCAAAGCACGACCAGCATATACTCTGCCACCATCCGCCAATTACGCAGTTTGGGGCGATCCGGCCAATAGGGCTGCGTTATGAAGGGGATGATGATCCCCAGGATCAGGCCAAAAACCAACGAATTCAACGATCCATTATTGGCCAGCAAAACCCACACGAATGTCAGCAAGAAAGTCAGATGAGGGTGCGGAAAAATCCGGCGCAGCAGTTTCATCACTCTTCCCCTCCCAATACGGCAGAGATGTAGTTTTCAGGCGCAAACAACTGGCCTGCCGTTTTGCTTGTGTATTCCAATGCAGGGCCCGCAAACAGGGTCAGAAGGATCAGACCTGCCACCAACCCAAACACGGCTGTGATAGCAAGGCCCGGTTGCGGTTCCGGGGCAACCGGTGCGGGTACCTCTTCACCATCGACAGGGTCTTCTACTGTAAACACCTGCGTGTCGTGGCTTTTCCAGAAGATCAATGTGCCCGCGCGCGCCAGCCCAACGATGGTGACAAAAGATCCGATCAGAATAACAGCCCAGACCGCAGTTGCGTCCGATGCATCGCGAGACGCGTCCAGCACCAGCAGTTTACCGATGAATCCCGAAAGCGGCGGCATACCTGCCATCGCGATGGCCCCGACAAAGAACAGGGCCGAGATCAGGCCGCTTTGCGGCATGGGCGCTGTTGGTGCAATTGCCCCGCCGCGACGCTCCATCACCAGATCAGCAACAAGCAACAACAGCGCAGTCGCCAAGGTCGAGTGGAACACATAATAGAGTGCTGCAGCCGTCGCATCTGGCGTGAATTGTGAGATCGCGATCAGCAAGGTCCCCATCGAGGCGATGGCGCAATACGCAACCATGCGAGCTATGTGTTGCGATCCCAAAATTCCGATGGCCCCAACGGCCAAAGTCACAAGCGCTGCGGGTTGCAGCCAATCGCCCACCAAACCTTGCGTCGCTTCGACCTCGGGTCCGAAGGCCAGCGTATACATGCGAATGATCGAGTAAGCACCAACTTTGGTCATGATGGCAAATAGGGCAGCCACGGGTAATGGCGCATTGGCGTAGCTGGCTGGAAGCCAGAAATGCAGCGGCAAAACGGCGGCCTTGATACAGAACACCAAAAGCAGGAGCACTGCGCCAACCCGCAAAAGGGCGGTGTCCTCGGCGGGGATTTCGGCAACGCGCACAGCGATGTCTGCCATGTTCAGCGTACCGGTGACGCCATAGATTGTCCCCAATGCAAACAGGAACAGGGTCGAACCCAAGAGATTGTACGCAACATATTGCACGCCGGATTTCAACCGGACCGAACCGCCTCCATGGGTCATCAAACCGTAAGAGGCGATTAGAAGGACCTCGAAGAAAACGAACAGGTTGAACGCATCGCCTGTCAGGAAAGCTCCGCAGACGCCCATAAGCTGGAAATGGAACAGCGCGTGGAAATGTTTGCCGCGCTCATCCCAGCCCGACGCGATGGCATAAAGCACAATCGGCAGGGCCAGTAGTGCCGTTAGCAGAACCATCATGGCCGACAGCCTGTCCAGCACCATGACGATGCCGAATGGCGCTGGCCAGTTGCCAAGCTCGTAGACCAGAATTTCACCGCCCGAAGCCTGCGCGGTAATGGTCAGCGCTATGCCAAGCAGGGCAATAACGCCCGAGACCGAGAAGATACGCTGCAGGTCCAGATGATAGCGCAGGACCATGATGATAAACGGGGCCAGGATCGCGGGAAGGACGATCGGCGCAACGATCCAGTGGTTCATGCGTCTTCTCCCGGCGCGTCTACGCTGTCCTGTGGGCTCATGTCGATATGGTCATCCTTCGAGGACAAATAAGCCGAGAGCGCGATCATCACGATTACGGCTGTCATTCCAAAAGAAATCACGATGGCCGTCAGCACCAGCGCCTGTGGCAGCGGGTCGGTATAGGGCACGTCTTCGTATTTGTTCAGAACGGCAGGCGCATTCAGCGCGAGTCGCCCGGTGGCAAACAAGAACACGTTCACAGCATAGGTGATGAGTGACAGGCCCAGAATGACCGGGAATGTCCGACGACGCAGGATCAGGAAAATCCCGGCGGCGGTCATAATGCCTACGGCAGAGGCTACGAGCGCTTCCATCAGGCCTGCTCCTTCTCTTTGTCTTCATCTTCAGAGGAATCCCGCAGCGGGTTGATATCCATTGGGAATTCCTGCGCCATGCCCGGCCGCCAGGCAAAGCGTGACAGGCTGTCCAGCGCGAGCATCACCGCCCCAAGTACGGCGAGGAAGACGCCCACGTCAAACAGCATGGCCGTGGCCCACTCGAACTCTTCCAGCGGCGGCCAGTTGATGTAGCCAAAATCGCTGGTCAGGAAGGGGCGTTCGTTGAACCAGGCCCCCAATCCGGTCGCCGCAGCTATCAGCACGCCCCAGCCGATGGTTCCGTGATAGTAGAACCTTTGCCGTTCGATGGCCCAGGTGTAACCGCTGGCCATGTACTGCATCAGGAACGCAATCGCGACAATCAGGCCCGCGATGAAGCCACCCCCGGGTTGGTTATGTCCGCGGAAGAAGATGTAGGCGCCCACCATCAATGCGATTGGCATCATGACGCGAGTGACCACAACCATCATCAGCGGATGTGAGTCCCCAGATTGAGGCCAGTGCGGTTTGCGGTTCAGCAAATAGCCGCGCACATTTGTACCCAGAACCGCTTCGGTCAGGGCAAAGATGATCAGCGCCGCGATGCCCAGTACGATGATCTCGCCAAAGGTATCAAAGCCCCGGAAGTCGACCAGAATGACGTTCACGACGTTCGTGCCGCCACCACCTTTGTAGGAGTTCGCCAAATGGAAGTCCGAGATCGTTGGGAACGCGAAATCCCGCAGCATGATCGCGTAGATCAGTGCGCCGGTCCCGATGCCCGCGACGACAGAAATCGCAGCGTCTCGCCACCGCCGTGCGGCTGAACTGTCCCACGGCGTTTCCGTGGGCAGAAAGTTCAGCGACAGCAGAAGCAGGATCATGGTTACAACTTCAACCGAGATTTGCGTCAGCGCCAAGTCCGGCGCGGATAGATAGTTGAAGGCGACTGACACGATCAGGCCCACAACGCCAATCAGAACAAGCGAGAGCAGGCGGTTGCGGTGGAACCACATGATGCCCAGCGTCGCGCCGACCAGACAGAGCCAGCCGACGATCGGGATGATTTGCGCAGGCAGTGGAACGCGGGTTTCAACCCCAATGGTACCGGTCGAATAGGCGTAGTAGCCCAGCCCGACCGTAAAGGCGATGAAGATGATCGCATAACGGCTGAGGACACCGTTGTGCAGCTCATCCGTAACCCATTGGCTGAGGCGCGTGAAGGCGTGGATGATGGTTTCGAATATCACCTTGGCTTCAGGGCGTGGCAGGGCATTCCAAAGCTGCTCTCCGCGTTTGTGCATCGACAGCAGGAACAGACCGCCCAGCGTTGCTACGATCGACATGTACAGCGCGGGCACAAAGCCGTGCCACAGTTTAAGCGAATAGTATGGCAGCTTTTCCCCACCGATCACAGCGCTTGAAACCACCGCAACCAACGGACCGACGATGGCGGCTGAATAGAGACCGATCAGAACGACCAGCACGACAAGGAAAGCGGGGGCAATCCAAAGCCCAACCGGCGGATCATGCGGATGTGCAGGGTAATCGTCGCGCTGCGGGCCAAGGAACACGTGGCTCACGAAACGGAAGGAATAAGCTGCGGAAAACAGAGATGCGAGCAAGGCCAGGCCCGGCACCAGATAGGCTGAGTTCAGCCATGTGGTGTGCACGGTTTCTTCCAGCATCATCTCTTTCGACAAGAAGCCGTTCAGGGGTGGCAAACCAGCCATTGAAAGCGCGGCGATGGTGCCGATTGTGAAGGTGATCGGCATCAAATGACGCAAACCGCCCAACCGCTTGACGTCGCGTGTTCCGGTCTCATGATCGACAATCCCAGCTGTCATAAACAGCGCTGCCTTGAAGGTCGCGTGGTTGATGATGTGGAACACCGCTGCCACGGCTGCGAATTTCGTGCCGAAACCCAGCAACATGGTGATCAGGCCCAGATGCGACACAGTCGAAAACGCCAGCAGCGCTTTCAGGTCATCCTTGAACAGCGCAATCACCGCGCCCAGCAACATCGTCACCAGACCGGTAGTGGCCACGATATAGAACCACGCATCCGTCCCGGCCAAAACCGGCCACATCCGCGCCATTAGGAACAGACCGGCCTTCACCATGGTGGCCGAGTGCAGATAAGCAGATACGGGTGTCGGTGCCGCCATCGCGTGCGGTAGCCAGAAATGGAAAGGGAACTGCGCCGATTTGGTGAAAGCGCCCAGCAGGATCAGGATCAGTGCGGGAAGGTAGTAGGGCGAAGCTTGGATCAGCTCTTTGTTCTGTAGAATGACACTCAGGTCATATGAGCCCACGATGTTTCCCAGGATCAGCATCCCGGCGATCATTGCCAACCCGCCGCCTCCGGTGACGGCCAGCGCCATCCGCGCACCTTGACGGCCTTCGGGCAGGTGCTTCCAATAACCGATCAGCAGGAACGAGCTGAGCGATGTAAGTTCCCAGAAAATAAGCAAAAGCAGGATGTTGTCTGACAGAACAATCCCGACCATAGCACCCTGAAACAACAGCAGATAAGTGTAGAACTGCCCCATCGGATCTTCGCGCGACAGGTAGAACCGCGCGTAAAGGATGATCAGCAGACCGATACCCAATATCAGTAGGGCGAACAGAAAGCCCAACCCGTCCAACATGAAGTTGGCATTCAGGCCAAGACCGGGAATCCAATCGAAGCGGGCGGTCACGACGTCTCCGCGCATGACCGATGGGATGTGGATCAGCAAACCCATTAGGGCAAGAAACGTGGTTAACGCCGCAGCGGATGCTGCCGCGTTTCTGCCTGCTCGGATCAGCAGAGCAGGGAATACAGCACCAAGGAAAGGAAGGGCCGCGATAAGGAATAGGGACAAGTGCGATACTCCGGTCTGAGCGGTCAGGATGAAGCCTATTTTGTAAAGATATTTCCTAGGCTGTCCAGATTTTGTAACTTCTTCACTGATAACTAGCGAAACATTTAACTGTACGGTAGCCCTGTGAAAAAATGACGCAATCTTGATCCTGTGCATAGGTTTTAAGGCATCCGTTTCCACCCAAATGTGCTAGATGAATGGGCATCGAACAGGAGGCTATCGGTGATCGAAAAAGTGAACCGAACCCGAAGGTGGGTGTTGATCGGCGGTGGTGTCTCGATCGCCGCGGGCTTTGCGATCCGGGAATATCGTTTGATCCCCGAAGATCACAGGGGCGGGCGGATCAGCGTTGAAATGGCGCATGAACAAGCCCGCGAAGGAAAAATACTGTTGGTCGACATACGAACTCCGCGGGAATGGCGCGCATCGGGCATTGGCGAAGGTGCATCGCCGCTTGATATGCGGCGCGAAGACTTCGTTGAGACCTTGCAGCAGATGACCGGTGGGAGGCTGGATACGCCAGTGGCGCTCATATGTGCGCGGGGGGTGCGCTCAGCGCGTTTGAGCAACCAACTTATTGCAGCGGGTTTTACCCAGATCATTGACGTGCCCGAGGGTATGCTGGGCTCGGCCGCAGGCCCGGGTTGGGTCAGGGCCGGGCTGCCGGTTCGAAAGTTTAACGAGGATGCAGGATGATCCGAACACTTAGTCTGGCGGCACTCATTGCGGCCGCCGGGCAGGCCGCTTGGGCCGGATGCGCCGGTCAAGACATGGTTTGCGAAACACCGATGGGCGCGTATCATCTTGAGCTGCCCGAGGGGGACAACCCTCCGATGGTGGTGTTCCTGCACGGCTATGGTGGCAGCGGATCGGGCACGATGCGCAATCGCTCGATGGTCGAACCTCTGCTGAAGCGTGGCTATGCGGTTATGGCGCCTGAGGGTTTGGAGCGACCGGACCGTGGCGGCACCAAAAGCTGGAACTTTTATCCGGGTTTTGGTGATCGGGACGAAACCGCCTTTCTGACCGAAGTCATGCAAGATGCCGCAGACCGGTTTGGCGTCGATCCTGATCGGGTTCTGCTGGGTGGATTTTCGGCAGGCGGCTTTATGGTCAACTACCTGGCCTGTGACGCACCGGATACATTCTCCGCTTACGTACCGGTGTCCGGAGGGTTCTGGCGTCCGCATCCTGAGACGTGTGAAGGCCCGATCCGCATGTTCCACACCCACGGTTGGACAGACAATGTCGTACCGCTTGAAGGGCGATTGCTGGGCGGTGGGCGCTTTCAACAAGGCGACATCTTTGCCGGGCTTGAAATCTGGCGTGAAGCCAATGGCTGCGTCGATCACAAACCAAGCAGTTTCACTGTGACGGACGACTTCATGCGTCGCCGCTGGACCGGTTGCGCCGAAGGCAGCGCGTTAGAATTCGCGCTGTTTCCCGGGGGGCACAATGTTCCTGCCGGTTGGGCAGACATGATCGTCGATTGGTACGAGGGGTTACCCGGCAGCTGATTATTCTGCCGGGGTCATGTTGCCTTTGCCTTCGACCAACCGCTTCAACTCATCCCGATAACGGCGGGCTGATCGAGTGATGGCGGGTTCGCTGAAGTCTTCGCGCATTCCGACCATTCTCCGGGCCGCGCTTGCCGAAACACCGCTGAGGGCCGAAAGCGGTATGGCCATCGCGAGGCTAATGGCAATCGGGGCCAACCAGATCGAAACCAGACCGGACAGGATACCCACGCTCAGCGCGATGCCACTGATCGTTTCCAATGCGTGGCACAGCACCAACGTACCGAGCCCATAGCTGCCGCCATCGCGGGCTTGCGGAGACCAGCCGCGTTGGATGCCAAAGGCCGTGCGGAAGACCGCAATCATCTGCTGCACCATCAGAATAGGCGCGTACAGAATAGAAAGTAGAACCTCGGCCAGGAACGACGTCAGAAACTTGCGCGCACCACCAAAGTCGGAATAGCGCACACCGCTGAGTGGCAGAGCCAAAACACCCAGCACTTTGGGGGCCAGCAGCATGGCGTACATGACCAGAATAATCAGCACATGACGGGTTTCCGACATCTCGGGCCATTGGGGGAACAGCGGATTGTCAGGGCTGAAATAGTGTAGGACGGATGCGTCCTGACCTTGACCAATCAGCGCCCACATCAAGAGCAGTGCGAACCACAAGGGTGACATCAGATATCCGATGGCGCCATGGAACATGTGAAAGCGCGACACAGCGCGGAACCCGGTTGACCCCAGCAGTTTCAGGTGTTGCAGGTTGCCCTGACACCAGCGGCGGTCCCGCATGGCATGATCGATGAGGGTGGGTGGTGTTTCTTCGTATGATCCGCGAATACGCGGCAGAAAGCGCACGGCCCAACCCGCGCGGCGCAGCAATCCCGCCTCGACAAAATCGTGGCTCATGATCAGCTTGTCCTGACCGCTGAATGAACGCAGCTTGGGCAGGCCAGCGCTTGTGGCAAAAGCCTTGGTGCGGATGATGGCGTTGTGGCCCCAATAGTTGCCTTCTTGCCCGCACCAGCGCGCCAGACCTTCGGCAAAGGCGATACCATAGACACCGTTGGCGAATTGCTGCATCCGGGCAAAAACTGACTGCGCGCCAATGAGCTGCGGGTAGCTTTGAATCAATCCCGCACCGGGATCACGCGCCAACGCATCGGTCAGACGATAGATCGCGCGTCCGGTCATCAGGCTGTCGGCATCCAACACCAGCATCGCATCCCAGTCCGCACCCCAGCGGCTCACCCAATCGGCGATGTTGCCTACCTTTCGGTCAGTATTCTGTTCACGGCGGCGATAGTACAACTCCAGCCCCGGTGCCAAAGTGGTGCGCAACGCCTCGACACTGGCCTGTTCCTGCGCTGCTATCTCGGGGTCCCGCGTATCGGAAAGGATGAACATGGCATAGTGGTGCCGCCCACCACGGGTTTGTAAATCTTCAAGCATGGTGCGGGCGTTGCCCAGTACGTTCCACGGCACCTCGTTGTAAACCGGGGTCAGCAAGGCCACACGCAGCGGCTGCGCGCGATGGCTTTTTTGGGGACGGTCCTGCCTAGACAGGGACACCATACCCAAAAGCACCGTGCAAACCGTGAAAGTGATCCAGAAAAAGTTGAACGAGATCAGCGCCAGCAGTATCGCTTCGACCAGATTGATCCCCTCGGCGCTGAACCAGTCACTCATCACCCAGAGCAGACCCAGTGTTGCCGCCATTGCCGGGGAAAACGCCAAAGCACGCCAGAACCCAGCCGACGAGCCGCGCTTGCCGGAAGGCGCATTCGCATCCCGGAACCGCGCGCTGAAGTTCTGCGCGGGCATCGCCAGAGGGGCTTCTGGCGGCATGATATGCAGATCGCGGCTCATGTGGTCCAACGGTAAAGCCAGACCTCAGAGGCAGGCTGTTTGTCTTTCAGAAGCTGAGCGCGCAGTTCGACATGATTGCGATCTTCAGGCTGGAAAGAAAAGGCCAGACGCAGGCCACCGGTATCGGGATTGCGTTGCAGAACACCTTCAGAAGTTTCGGCATGAGGTGAGTCAACAAAGATCGAGATCGCGTCGATGTCCTCGAACAGTTCACTGTCTTCAAAGTCGATGACTGCCAGACGACCCTCACCAAAGGTATTTTCGCCCATCGCGCTGTTGATGACACGCGGCATTGGAGTGCGTTGGGGTTCTTCCCCCCAGATCAGGCGATAGGACAGATCAACTTGACTGCCCGCCGCATAGGGCTCTGATGGGCGCCAATAGGCGACGATGTTGTCATAGATTTCCTGATCTGCCGGGATTTCAACCAGCGTCACGGTGCCTTTGCCCCAATCCTGGTTGGGTTCGACCCACAGGCCAGGACGTTTGTGATAGTTGGCCTCAAGGTCTGCGTAATCCGAAAACTCGCGCTTGCGTTGCATCAGACCGAAACCACGTGGGTTCGTGTCCACAAAAGACGAAATTTGCAGACGGGTCGGATTGGCTAGCGGCCGCCACAGAACTTCGCCTGCGCCATTGCGGATCAGCAGCCCGTCGCTGTCATGAACCGCCGGGCGGAAATCGTCGAACCGGCTGTGGTTGGTCTGATCGAACAGGAACATCGACGTTCCCGGTGCGATACCGACATGAGACAGATCTTCGCGTGGGAACAGCGTAGCTTCGACATCCATGATGCAGTCTGCACCTGCGGTAACGTTGAACCGATAGGCACCGGTCACGCTGGGGCTGTCCATCAGCGCGTGGACGACCATATTACGCTGGCCGGGTGCGGGACGTTCCAGCCAGAAGCGGATGAATTCGGGGAACTCCTCACCATCCGGATCGCCGGTTTTCAGCGCCAGACCACGCGCGGACAGGCCATAAACTTCGTGCAGGCCGATGGCGCGGAAATAGCTGGCTCCCTGCCAGACGCAGAATTCATCTGTCTTGCCGGGGCGGTGCATCTCGGTCCGAAGGCGCAAGCCCGAAAAGCCAAGCGTGTCGTCGATCGGCAGTTGCGGCACATCTTCGGACTTGTCGAACATGTCCAGATCGAAGGCGACCGGTTTGGTCATTCCATTCTCAACCGTTTCAACTTTGACAGTGCGCGGGAAATAGAGACCTGGCGTGAAGAAATCGACGTTGAACGGCGTTTCGGTTTCGTACCATAGAGCACGATCCAGCCTGAACCGGATCGAGCGGTACTGCTGATAGGTCAGATCCTGCCATTCCTGCGGCACCATCTCGCGTTCTGCATAGGGGCGGCTGGCCAGGTCGCGGGCCATTTTGATCACATAGTCGCGGCCAAACGGAACCTCACCGCCCGTTGCATAGGCAGACGGGGCAAAGGCCAAGGCGGTCGTCGAGACGAGGAATGCGCGACGGGTAAAGTTCATTTCTTTGTCTTCCAGGGTCGTGACTTGAACCACGCGGCCAGATAGGCCACGCCGATGATCATCGCAAAGCCAATCATGTTGGCGATAAAGACACTGGCAACATCCCGCCCAGATTGGTCTAGCGCCACGCCGATCAAGCGGGCTGCGGCCATGGAAAACACAAAGACGGCAAGGGATTGCTGACCGACCTTTGTGATAACTGCCAGCAGGAATTGCCAGACACGCGCGCCCATGCTGTGGCCGGTTGCGATCAGGCGATGGCCATGTTCGCCGGCTGCAACCCAGCCCAGATAGGCCAGTGACAGGAAGTGGACATAGCGCAGAAGGCCAAATTCGGTTTTGCCGCGCAGCTCTTCAGTCAGGGGCCAGCCCTTGCGGATCACAGCGCCAAGCTCGGGCGCGGCAGTGTTGATCCAGGTAAAGACCTTCCACGACCCGAACGGAGCCGACAAGACAACAAAGGCGATTGCCGCCCAGATCAGTGCCTTTGATACCGGCGGGGCTGGAATCCAACCGCGCATAAAAGCGAACCCCGTGAAGAAAAGCAGCTGCCAACCAAATGGATTGAAGAACCACTGACGGTCTGACCACGGTTCGGCCGGCAATGCCAGCGCACCGGTCTGAGCGATAAACCAGATCGCCATGCAAACCGCTGCCATCAGCCAGAAACTGACACGGTAGAGCGCCATGTACAGCGGCATCAGCGCCAGGACCACCAGATACATCGGCAGAATGTCAAAGTAGTTTGGCACATAAGTCAGCGTAAAAATTCCAACCATCTGCGGGGCCGGATCGTTGAAGAAATGCTGCAGGTTGAGGGATGAGATATAGGTCTTTTCAAACCACCCTGTCTGATCTAGCGCGGCCATGGTCATGGCTACAAAGAAGAACAGGCAGATATGCGCCCAGTAGACCTGCCAGATACGGAAGGCGACACGCGCTGTTCCCATCCACCAACCTTTGCGCAGAAATGCGCCGCCAAAAGCAATGGCCGAGGCCATGCCCGAACAGAACACAAAGATCTCGGTCGCGTCTGAATAACCGAACCGCGCGGGTATCCACCTGGCCCAGGGATCGTTGGGAATATGGGCAATCAGAATGATGAACATCGCGATGCCACGATAGAAATCCAATCGCGGATCACGCGTGCGGGCAGGAGCTGCGGCCGGGGCCGATGCAGATGCAAAATCAGAAGCGGGCGATATGGTCGCCATACGTTTTCTGTCCTTCTTGGTCGTCTTGTTATTCTGCGGGAACGCTTTGAACGTCGCCGCTGTCTCGGGCCGCGTCGATCAGGGCACGGCGCGCGACGGCATAATTGTCTTCGCCTCCGGCACGCTTGGCGCGGCGGTCGTCCAGAATGCGCTCGACCGCGTCCAGACGTCCGGCGCGCAGGCCAGAATCGATGGTAATGCGTTCAAATACATCACGTTGCGCGTGGCTGCCACCGGCCAGTTGCATCGATCCACGCGCCGTCAGCAGGTGATCGAAGGCGGTGCCATAATGGCCGTCTCCGAAGGCTTCCAATCCCATGGCTGCTGAAACACCCGGATCAGCCATACGACGGGTGGCGTCATCATTGGCTTGGGCGGCATCACGGTTCATCCGGCTCAGCATCTTGGCGGTGGAATCGGCGCGGTTATCGCCCGTCAAGGCCAGCAGGTAATGCAGGTCCGCAAAGATCAGGCAGCCATCTTCGGTGCGCGCAGCACTCAGATCAGCCAGTTCTTCCCAGCGGTTTCCAACATTTACGCCCTCAAGCTCAAGCCGAGACAACAGCGAGGTTGCATTCGAAATGTCGCGGTAGTCGTCGGTTTTATCCTTGCGGATATGGGCGTCATACAGCTCCATCACCTGATCGACCTGGCCCAGATCAAGATGCATCAGGGCTTTGTGCCACCAGACGTGATAGCGGAAATTGTTACAGTGCGCCCAGGCGTCTTCGCGTCCGGCCAACCAATCCAGACCCAGCTGTGCGTTGCCGGTCATCTCATGAACATGGGCCACCGCGTGCAGACCCCATGCATCATCCGAAACCATCCACAACGCCTGACGGCCAGCGATCTCGGCTTTTTCGTAGGCACCAGTTTCCTCCAGCGCAAAGGAGTGGCAGCCCAACAGATAACCCCGACCGGGATGGTCGGGATCATAGGATGGCATCACGCGTTCAATCGACCGACGCATCCCATCGGCATCACCCAGTACGAATCGTGTCGCATGGCTCAGTTTCATCGCCAATGTGTCCTGCGGGTGTTCGCGCAGAATGGCTTCGAATTTCTGAACCGCCTGCGTCTGTTGGCCTGTCAGAAACAGCGCCAACGAGTCTACGTACAGCTGCTCTCGGGCCGAAATCGGTTGCCGCTCGGACGCGGCATTGGCCGCAGCCAGAGCCTCTACCGCGACCGCCATCATCTCGCGCCGACCCAGCAGAGCCATGAACAGACCTTTGACCGCATGACCCAGCGCAAAGTCGGGCTCAAGCTCAAGCACCTTGCCCAGATGTTGGGGCGTGACTGCCGCATGCGCCATGAACCCAAGCAGAACACCATTCCATGCATCCACAGCCGCTGGCTGCGTCAGGGTGTTCATCTGTCCAAAAACGTCTTGTTTCATACTTTGGTCCAATCTGATTGCGGTACTTCACACTGTTCGATGTAACAGAGTGTGAGGGAGGGGCGTAACAGTATCGACCCTGCTCTCGAATTGGTGAAATGCCGTGTGCGAAAAAGGCGAAAAAAACCGCCGATTCAAGAGCATGTTTCAGCGAGTTGCTGCCTAAATGTGCAAGTATTTCAATCTTCGAAAGGGTTTTCGGCGCTCAGAACCGCCTGAGTATCCGCCCCGCAGACCGGTGGCGCGCTGCGATATGTTACAGGCGTACGAGACAAGTTGAGTGGATTCCCGATCAGGTTGACCTGACCAGGTTGGGCTTGCATTGCGATCTGCATCTGCCGCGCGGCCACCTGTTCAGTATCAAAGACCTGATCAAGCGTCTGAACCGGACCAACAGGAACTTTGACGGCTTCAAGTCCAGAAATAACGGCCTGTGTGCTCAACGTTTTAACCGCAGGACGAAGAACCGCGTTCAGCGCATCTCGATTTTCCAAACGGGCTGGATTGGTTGCAAATCTGGGGTCGTCTGCCAGTTCTGCTCTTTCGATAAAGCTGCAGAGTTTTCTGAACTGACCGTCATTTCCAACCGCGAGAATGACGTGCCCGTCAGCGGTTTCATAGACGTCGTAGGGTACGATATTCGGGTGCCCGTTGCCGCGCCGCTGCGGGACATCGCCTGAAGTCAGATAATTTACGCCTTCATTGATCAGCCACGCGATCTGAGCATCCACCAAAGCCAGATCAATCTGCTGCCCTTCGCCAGTCAGGTCGCGGTGACGTAGTGCGGCAAGGATGCCGACGGTTGCGTACATACCACACATCACATCTGCGATTCCGACGCCAACTTTCATGGGCGCACCTTCCGGATCGCCGGTCAGTGACATGATCCCACCATAGCCCTGTGCCATCAGATCGTAGCCGGGCTTGCTGGAATTGGGGCCTGTCTGTCCGTAGCCCGATATTGAGCAGTAGACCAAATCGGGAAACTCTTGCGACAGGGTGGCGTAGTCGAGACCGTATTTCGCCAGCCCGCCGGGCTTGAAATTTTCGATAAGGATATCCGCATGTGACGCCAGCCGCCGAATTTCCGCCTGGCCTTCGGCTGTGGCGATATCCAGAGCGACGGATTTCTTGTTGCGGTTGGCTGACATGAAATACGCACTTAGGTCCGAGCGGTTGCCCTGGGCATCTGTCACATAGGGCGGACCCCATTGCCTTGTGTCGTCGCCGCCTGTGGCGGGGTTTTCAATCTTGATGACGGTTGCGCCCAGATCGCCAAGCAACTGCGTGCATGTGGGCCCTGCCAGAATCCGGCTAAGATCCAGAACCTTGACGCCGTTCAGGGGGCCTTCAGATGCGGCCATCATAACCTCCGCGCTCAATTTCAGCAGCAATGACGGTAAATGTCTCGGCCTTTACAGCAGCTTCCAACGCTGCGCGCAACTCTGCCCTGTTGCGAACGGTTTGGCCATTCCCACCAAAGGCTCGGCCCATGGCAGCGAAATCATGGTAGCCAAAGTCCACGCCCTTGTTGCCCATTTGTCTTTGACGCTGTTTCAGTTCGATCAGAGCAAGGCTTGCATCCACAAAGACCAAAAAGATCGGGTTGCCTCCCATTTCGGCGGCGGTCGACAATTCACCAGCCACCATCAGAAAACCGGCATCGCCTGAGAAGCTGATGACCGGGCGTTGAGGTTCGGCCAGTTTCAGGCCGATGGCCATCGGAACCGCGCAGCCCATAGTACACAGCGCCGAAGACTGGATCAGCCCGCGCTCTTCACTGCACCCCCACATCTGACTCAGCAAAATACGATGTGCGCCGCTATCTGCGGTTGCCAGAGTTTCAGGGGGCAAAACCGCCCGGGTTTCAGCAATGACTGCCGCCGGTCCCCAGGATTCGTCATTTGGGAAAGCCTCTGCCAAAGCAGTTTTGACCTGTGAGGGCTCGCCATTTGGCCAAGTTGTACGGGCGGGGTTGCCTTTGGCGATGGCTTCCAGCGTTTCGCCTGTATCGGCAACAAGGTTTAGACCCGCCTGATGCATGTAATGATCGTTCACCACGGCAGAGATGTCGATGACGCGCTTGGTTTCGGGATCCCAAATCTCGCGCCAACCGGGCCGCATTTCGATCGGGTCATAGCCCAGGCACAGCACCAAATCGGATTGTTCGACCAGCGGCACCAGATGTTTGTCCGCCAAAGGAGACAGGCCCGCACCGCCCAGACACAGGGGGTGATCCTCTGGCACCACGCCTTTGGCTTTGTAGGTCGTCACGAAGGGAATGCCAAAATGTTCCAAAAACGCCTGCACCACACTGCGCGAGTCATCATAGAGGACATCCAGACCGATGATGGCAATTGGGCGCTCGGCCTCGGCCACCCATCGGCGGGCCTTTTCCAGACACTCCCCCCCCGGGCTTACTGGCGCGACCTTGGCAAGACGGCGGCGTTTCACACCGATCACTGGCGTGTCAGCAACCGAGATAGGTACATCAACATGAACCGGGCCGGGGCGCGGCTGCATGGCCAGAGATACCGCCTTGTCGGCCACCACGTCCGCGCCGTTGGCGGTCAGCGTGAAGGTACCCTTGGTGATCGAGCGGTATACTTGGGCGTGGTCCATGACCTGATGCGTGTAGGTCAGGGCCTCATCTGCGTCGACACATCCGGTCAGAACGATCATGGGCACGCGGTCCTGTAGCGCATTTGCAACGACGTTGATACCGTTCATCGCTCCCGGACCAAGTGTGGCCACCAATATCGCAGGTGCGCCATCGCGGTGATGCACCGCCTCTGCCATAAACCCGGCAGAATTTTCATGCTTGGTCAGATGGAAGGTGATGCCTGCCTTCTCTAGTGCGTCCACCAGCGTAAGAACCTCACCCCCTGGCATCCCAAATGCGTGGCGGCACCCCGCTTCGTACAGTCGTTGGGCCAGAAGATCCGCAGCGCGGGGCGAAGAGTCCTGCATCAGTCATGCTCCGAAATAACCGTTTCAAAGCAGATTGCGGAGGACGCCCACAGACGCAAGCCGGTTCACGCCAGTGTGACTATTTGACTGCGTCTTCGGCGACAGATTGAAACTTTGTGTCAAGTTCTGCGGAAATGTCCAGCAAGGCTTGCCCACCTTCCGATGCGTATGGGGCAAAAACAAAGCTGGGAGTTTTGTAGGACAGAGTGGCAGAGCCGTCCTCGTTTTCGGTGACATAAAAGCGGATGGGCGCTTCGATCATCGCATGGGTCGAGGTTTCAAGCACCCGCACTGCATAGTCATTGTTAAAGGCCCCGATCACCCGGTTGCCCGGAATGGTGATCCCGCGCGCAGCCGCCGCCTTGGTGGGGCCAGCCTGAGTTACGACGATCAACCCGTTTTCCTTGATGGCGGCTTTGGTGGCATCGACCAGTTCGGCATAGGGCTTGTCTGATGGGTGTACGACCCAACCCTTGGGTATGTCTTGTGCCCAGACGGGCAAAGCGATCAGGCAGAACAGGGGTATGAGCGCTTTCATCATCACGTCTCCGAAAACTTGCTGAATCATGTGTGCCAGACTTGGCCGTGTAGCGCAGTCACAAACCCGTGTTCGGCTCGCGCTTTTATGCGGCGCGCTTCTTTAACAGGTAGATATCCATGATCCAGCCGTGATCGGCGCGGGCTTTGGCTCGGGTGTCCAGAATCCGCTGCGCGACCTGATCCAGCGGACCGCTGATCAGCAGCTCTTCTTTCATACCCACATACGCGCCCCACCAGATGTCGAATTCCGCCATCTCAAGGGATTGGAACGAGCATTCTCCATCTAACATAACCGCTACTTTTGAGCCGGTTGCGGGCCACCCTTCATCCCGAATGCGGCGGCCTGTTGTGACGACATAAGGCGCACCCAGATCATTGATCGGGATCGCGTGGGCCGCAGTCAGCGCTTGCAAGGCAGTAATGCCGGGGATCACTTTCGTGTTGGGTTTGGGGTCCAGCCGCGACGCGATGCGCAGCGAACTGTCATAAAGCGACGGATCTCCCCAAATCAGCAAGGCCACATGTTGTGCCGTTGGGTGGGTATCCATAGCCTCTTGCCAGCGCAGGGCAATGGCATCGTGCCATTCGTCAACTCCGCGCAAATAGCCATCGTCAGCGCGGCGTTTGGGGATATCGAAGTAAGCGATCTGGGGCGCGGTATCGGTTACTTCGGCAATGATTTCCTCGCGCAGCCCGGCCAGATCGGCTTTGTTCTCCCCTTTTCGCGGAATCAGAATCAAGTCCGCCGCCCGGATCGCCTTCGCCCCTTGAAAGGTCACATGATCGGGGTTTCCCGTGCCGATGCCGATCAGGCTTAGGTCAATCATCTACGAACTCCGCCAGTGGGCCATACAGGATCAGCGCCGGAGCTTTGCCAATCTCGGACTTCAACTGATCCGCCAACGCGCCGATGGTAGCGCGCCGGAGCTTTTGATCCGGGGTCGACACGGATTCAGCCATCAACGCCGGAGTGTCCAGTGGCAGGCCATGAGCATTCAACGCTTGAACCAGCAGCGGGAAGGTGCGCTTGCCCATGAACACAACGGTGGTGGCCTGAGGGTCAGCCAAAGCAGTCAGGTTCAGATCGTCCGGCAGTTCGCCGCTGACGTCATGACCGGTGACAAACTGTACCCGCCGTGCGGTCAGACGGCGTGTCAGCGGAATACCGGCTGCAGCCGCCGCCGCAATGGCTGAGGGGATGCCAGGAATGATCTCATAGGCAATACCTGCTTCACGCAGGGCCACAAGCTCTTCTTCCAGACGCCCGAACATCCCGCCATCGCCGGACTTCAGCCGCACAACGTGCTGGCCGGTCTGGGCATAATCCACCAACAACCGGCTGACATGGTCCTGTTTGGGCGAGGGGCGTCCAGCCCGTTTGCCGACCCCCACAAGATCCGCATCCTCGCGCGCGTGGCTCAGAATGGGCCCGCTGCTCAGGTCATCAAACAGCACGGCATCCGCTTTCTGCATCCGGTCCACGGCCTTCAGTGTCAGCAGTTCAGGGTCTCCGGGGCCCGAACCGATGAAAGAGACAAAGCCGCTCATGCCGAGGCCTCTGCGATCAGGTGAAAGAACGTGCCGGTGACATTGCCGCGCACCGAGCCTGTCTGCGGGCCTTCTGCGCCTTCTGCATCAAACACACGCGCAAGCGGGGCATCAGGTTGCTCCACAATCGAAGAATAGTGGAATTCGTGCCCGCGCAGTGCAGCGCCTTCAGCAAAACCGGGCATGGGCGCAAGAAGCTCGGCCTTGCGGTAGCCCAGGTTGAACTTACGCTTTTGATAAGATGTCACCAGTCCCAGCAAACCTGCCATTTCATGCCGCGCTCCATCCTTGTCCATCAGCGCTGTCCCAAGCGCCATATACCCCCCGCATTCCCCATGAACGGGCTTCGACACAGCATGCTTGCGCAGACCCGTCAGAAACGTGTTCGCAGCGGCCAATGTTCCAGCGTGCAGTTCCGGGTATCCACCCGGCAGCCAAACCAGATCGGCATCCGCCGCCGGGGCTTCATCGGCCAGTGGCGAGAAAGGCAGGATTTCGGCCCCGGCCGCGTGCCAACCTTCCAACAGGTGCGGATAGGTGAACGAAAAGGCCGCATCCCGAGCCAGCGCAATCCGCTGAGCAGGAGGGCGCGGCAGCGCGGCTGACGATGGCCCGCCGGGGCCTGAGGAAGCCGCCCGTTTGATCGCCTCAAGATCAACATGTTCGCGCAGAAACGCCGCATAGCCGACGATTGCGCTTTCCAGATCCGGATGCTCAACCGCCTGAATCAGACCCAAATGCCGTTCGGGTAGGGTCAGGTCGCCTCGGCGCGGCAACACGCCCAGCACCGGTAATCCTGCGCGTTCCATGCCCAGTCGTGTCAAACGCTCGTGCCGGGGGCTGGCGCAGCGGTTCAGGATCACTCCGGCAAAGGGCAGATCGGGGTTGTACATCTTGAACCCCAACGCCGTCGCTGCCGCCGATTGCGCCTGACCGCCGACGTCCAGAACCAGCACCACCGGCCATCCCATCCGCGCAGCAGTTTCCGCACTTGACCCGTGGCCCAGCTCTCCGGGTTTGGCGACACCGTCGAACAGCCCCATCGAACCTTCGGCCACAACGATATCCGCGCCCTCGGCCTGCGCCGAAATCGCGCTCAGAAGGGGCTCGCCCATCGCCCAGCTGTCTAGGTTGAACGAGGCTCGTCCCGCTGCCGCCCGATGGAACGCAGGATCAATGTAATCCGGCCCGCTTTTGAACGGTTGAACGGTCAGACCATCCTCGGCCAAAGCCCGCAACAAGCCCAACATCACCGTTGTCTTGCCGGTGCCCGACGACGGGGCCGAGATCAGAACGCCGGGGGGGTTAGTCATCGCCATGGCTCCAGCTGGACCAGGGGCTTTCTGCGCTTTGCGGGCGATAGCGGCGGTCGTAATCTTTTGAATACAGGCAGCTTTCGTCAAAGCCTTCGCCCGCCAGCGCCGGACCGACCATAATCAATGCAGTGCGTGAGATTTTCTCGTCCAGCGAGTCTTTGAGTGTTTCCAACGTGGCTCGAATGATCTGCTCATCCGGCCAGCTGGCGCGGTAAACTACGGCTACCGGGCAATCTGCCCCATAGGCCGGTGTCAGATCGGCGATGACCTTGTCCAGATTGCCGATCGACAGGTGAATAGCCAGCGTCGCCCCTGTGCGCGCGAAGTTTTCCAAGGTTTCGCCTTCGGGCATCGAGGATGCTCGTCCCGGTGTTCGGGTCAGCACCACGGATTGCGCCAGACCCGGCAACGTCAGTTCCGTACCCAGCGCAGCAGCGGCAGCGGCAAACGAAGGCACGCCCGGTGTGACGCTGACCGGGATGCCCATCTCTTTCAAGCGGCGGATTTGCTCACCCATAGCCGACCAGACCGACAGATCACCGGAATGAAGGCGCGCCACATCCTGACCCGCTTTATGGGCCGCGTCGATCTCGGCCATGATCTGATCCAGATCCATCGGCGCTGTGTTGATGATCTTTGCGCCCTCGGGGCAGTGGCTCAGGATCTCTTCCGGCACCAGAGACCCAGCGTAAAGGCACACAGGACAGGATGCGATGATATCGCGCCCGCGCAGTGTCAACAGGTCGGCGGCGCCCGGTCCGGCGCCGATGAAATGAACGGTCATGTTTGTCCTCCGATGGCTATGGCGCAGGTCGCCAGCCGGTCGTCTGAAATCTGTCTGGGTGAGAGCAACCGCGCGCCCGAGCCAACAAGCTTTCCGGCGGCAGCCAATGCGGATGCTTCGGCCACGCTTCCGGTGCCATAGGTGGCCCGGCTACGGGTCGAGCAAGTGAGCGTGCGTTGCCCGGCCAGATCAGCTGCGGCAACGAAATGCACGGGCAGAGACACCTCTTCTGCAAAGGATGTCAGTGCTGAATGGCCTTCCTTGTCGGCGACAGTCGCTAAGGCTGCCACATCATGGTTCGCAGTCGCCGCGTCAAACGCTTCACGCAAGCTGTCGGCTGTCGCAGAAGAGGAGAAACCGAGGCCAGCAACGATCATAGCGTCACGCTCCACTGCACCACCGGATAGGCGGATTTCCAGCCGCGCCTTGGTCCCAGCGGGGCTGATTGTGCAAGTTCTATCCGAAGCAGGTCACCGCCCAAGTCTTCGTGCCAACGTGCCAGCAGGGCCTCGCTTTCCAATGTGACCGCATTGGCGACAAGACGTGTGTCTTTGGGAAGCGCATCGCGCAGCCACGCCAGCAGATTGGCGCTCAACCCTCCGCCGATGAAAACGGCATCCGGCAGGTCGACACCGGACAGCGCTTCTGGTGCGGTTCCGTGTACTACATTCAATCGATCCTGCCCCAACGTATCTGCATTTCGGCGGATACGCTCGGCCCGGTCAGCACGGGGCTCGAAACACGTTGCGGAAAGGGTCGGATCACACATCAGCCATTCGATGCTTATTGAACCCGTGCCGCCGCCGATATCCCACAGATGTTCGCCCCGTTGCGGGGCAAGCGCTGAAAGGGTCAGCGCTCGGATGGGGCGTTTGGTGATTTGACCGTCGGTTTCAAAGATGTCATCGGGTTTGCCAGACGCTTTGGACAGGGCCGGACCTGAGCCAGTGACGTCCAGGCCAACGCAGACGGGATGGTCGAACGTGCCAAGAAGGGCCTCGGTCAGAGTGACGGTTTTGGAGCTTTCGCGCGGACCGCCCAAAGCCTGCATAACGTGCAGAGAAGAATCTGCAAAACCGGTTTCAGTCAAATATGTTGCTAGTTCCGCCACAGCCTTTCCGTCGCGCAGCAACAGAATCGCGCGCAGACCAGGGGCCAGATGGGGCCGCAAACGGGTCAGCGGCGCGGCGTGCAGGCCAAAGGTCAAAGTACTTTCCAAGGGCCAGCCGAGCCGTGCAGCGGCCAGCGAAAAGGTGGATTGGCCGGGCAGGGCGGTCCATTCACCGGCATCGAAATTGCGAGCAATGACCGAGCCCGCGCCAAACCAGAACGGATCGCCCGAAGCCAGAACAACGGTCTGTTTCCCGCGCAAACCTTGCAGGATCGGCAAGCCATCCGAAAACGGCACCGGCCATTCAATGCGTTCCGCCCAGGTTTCGGGCACCAGCGACAGGTGGCGCGGTGGCCCCATGATCACTTCGGCCCGGTCCAGCACTTGACGGCTTGTTGGCGACAGGCCATCAAGCCCATCTTCGCCCAATCCCAGAACGGTCAGCCACGGAGCATCAGACATGACTAATCTCCTGATCCCCAATGTGTTGCTTCTGGGCGGTACGACCGAGGCCAATGCCTTGGCTAAAACCTTTGTGGAACAACGAATTACGGCTGTCTATTCCTACGCAGGACGGGTGGAAACGCCACGCCCGCAGCCTTTGCCAGTCCGTGTTGGCGGTTACGGCGGCTCGGAAGGTTTGGCGGATTTCATCCGCGACAACGCCATCACTCATGTCGTGGACGCAACCCATCCGTTTGCGGCCCAGATGAGCCGGAACGCGATCGAGGCGTGTTGGGCAACGCAGATGCCCCTGGCCGCGCTGACCCGCGCGGCGTGGACGCCGCAGACCGGCGATAACTGGCATCACGTCCCTGATATCGCGGCGGCTGTCGATGCACTGTCCGGGGACGCACAGCGGGTTTTCCTGGCCGTTGGCCGCATGCATCTTGAGGATTTTGCCGCCCAGCCCCAGCACAATTATCTGCTGCGTCTGGTGGATGACCCCGACAGCTTGCCCCTGCCGAATGCCGAAGTTGTCGTTGCCAGAGGGCCCTTTACCGAAGCCGACGATCGCGCGCTGATGCAGCGCCATGGGACGCAGCTTGTCGTCTCCAAGAACGCGGGAGGCACCGGCGCGCGGGCCAAGCTGGATGCGGCGCGCGCGCTGGGCTTGCCCGTGTTGATGATCGACCGCCCGGTTCTGCCGCAACGGACCGAGCTTACGACTGTCGCACAGGTTCTGGACTGGCTGTCTCATCCCTGATCCTTATCAGGGGTAAAACGTGGGGTGTAGACGATTGGTGTGCCTTTGCGCTCGATCACGCGGGTGCGGGACGAACCCACAATGACCACTGTCTGCATATCCGCCATCTCGGGCGTGGCTTCGGCAAGCGTCGAAATTCGGATCGCCTCGTCTGACCGCGAAACCGCGCGAGCGAACATAATCAGGCGCTCGGGCTCGCATTCGTCACGCAGGATTTCCAATGTCTTTACAAAGCCTTCCGGACGAGACTTTGAGCGTGGATTGTAGAAGGCCATCGAGAAATCGGCCTGTGCCGCCAGACGCAGACGCTTTTCGATTAATGACCACGGTTTCAGATTGTCGCTGAGGTTTATGGCACAGAAATCATGTCCCATGGGCGCACCCGCCCGCGCAGATGCGGCCAACATTGCGGTGATGCCCGGCAGTACATCGATCTGAAGTTCGCGCCATTCAGACGGGCCGCTCTCCAGCGCCTCAAAGACGGCTGCGGCCATGGCAAACACACCGGGGTCGCCTGAGGATACGACGACAACTTTTTTGCCCTCGGCAGCCATTTGCAATGCGTGTTGCGAGCGGTCGATTTCGACCCGGTTGTCGCTTGCGTGCAAGGTCAGGCCAGGGCGTTCGGTCACACGCGCGACGTACGGGATGTAACCTACCACATCGGTGGCCTCAGCCAGCGCCGCAGTGACTTCTGGTGTCACCAATGCCTCGTCGCCCGGCCCCAGCCCTGCAATCTTGACCCAACCGCTCATGGCCGCCGTCCCTGACCATGCACCACGATGATCGAGAAATACGGGGTGATCTTTTCGCATGCCTCCGACAGTTTTGTCACCGTTTGGTTCGGCATCTGTGCGTATTCGACGATCCACGCCCGGTCATAGAGGCCTGAGGTTTTCAAAGCCCGCTTCACCTTCTCGATGTTCCGCCCGATCTTCATCACAACGAGCGCATCAGTTTGCGCCATACGCTCGGCCAAAGTGTCTTCCGGCAAGGTGCCAACCAGCACGGTCAACACGTCATCACCCCATGTGATCGGGTCACCTGTCGCGGTCCACGCACCGGACATGCCGGTGATTGCAGGCACAACCTCAACCGGAGCTTCATTGCGCAACCGGTTGTAAAGATGCATGAAAGAGCCATAGAAGAACGGATCGCCCTCGCACAGAACCACAACGTCTTCGCCCTGTTCGGACAGTGTTTTCAGATGGGCAGTGCAATCCTCGTAGAATGCGGCCAGCAACTCATTGTAACGCGGGTCCGTGACGGGGATCTCGGTGGTTACGGGGTATTCCATCGGAAATTCCACCGCACCTTCAGGGATCATGCCGTTGACGATCTTGCGGGCCTGACCGCTGCGGCCCGGCTTGCGGAAAAAGGCCACATGCTTGGCATTGCGCAACAGACGATCTGCCCGGACGCTCATCAGATCCGGGTCGCCGGGGCCAAGACCCACGCCGTATATGGTGCCCATGCTCATTCTGCCCGGCTTGCGATGGCGTTGACGGCGGCCACGGTGATGGCACTGCCGCCCAGACGACCTTTGACAATGCAGGACGGCACCGGTTGTGCCTCCCACAGCGCATCCTTGGATTCCATTGCGCCGACAAAGCCCACGGGGCAGCCAATGATCGCGGCAGGGCGCGGGCAGTCGGGGTCTTCCAACATGTTCAGAAGGTGGAACAGGGCCGTCGGCGCGTTGCCGATGGCGACCAATGCACCGTCCAGATGCGGACGCCACAGTTCCAGCGCGGCAGCAGAGCGGGTGTTGCTCATCTCGGCGGCCAAAGGGCGCACGCGTTCGTCATGCAGGGTGCAAATCACTTCGTTATCGGCGGGCAGGCGGAAACGGGTCACACCTTCGCTGACCATACGCGCATCACACAGGATCGGTGCGCCATTTTCCAACGCCGTGCGGGCATCCGTCACAAAACCAGGCGAGAAATGAATGAACTCTTCCAGCCCGACCATACCCGCAGCGTGGATCATCCGGACGGCGACTTGCTCTTCATCGGCATCAAAACGGGCCAGATCAGCCTCGGACCGGATGGTGGCAAAGCTTTCCTTGTAGATCGCCGCGCCATCGGTTTCGTATGTGTAGGGCATCAGGTGAAGTCCATAGTCATGAGTGTTTCGGGGTCGAGCCCGCGCTGGCAGGGCTCATCCCCTGCGCGGCCTTGTTTTACAAGATCAAATCGTCCGTTTGCGCCCACCAATGTGATGTCGGCAGGTCCCATCCGGGCACAACCCTTGGCGCAGCCTGAGACATGCAGGCGCCCGGGTACGCGCGCAGCCAGGGCGCGGGCGATGTCGCGGGTTTCCACCTGCGCCTGTGGGCAGAACGGTGCGCCGGGGCAGGCGTCGGTGGTCATCAGCGGGTCAGAGGCATCCGTGACAAACTTTGTTGCGGGTATCGCCGCCCCGCCTTCCAGAAGGATCAGCCGCCACGGCGTGACGCGCAGGGCAGATGCGCCGCTGTCGTCAATCAGATCATAAAGCTTGCGCGCGGGCAGCGATCCAAAAGCCGCGCCATACAGCGCGCCCAGATCACACGGGCCAGGTTGCAGTTTTGAGCCAACGGGACCAGGCGCATGTCCTTGCCATTCCCGCGGCAACGCGTCGACGACCCGCGCCATGCGGCGAGTTTCGGACGTGTATGTCTTTGAAAACCAACTGGCCAACGCGATGACATGATCGATGGCATCGACCTCGGTCACAGGTCGCCCCGTTTCGCAGCCATCGGCGCGCAGGATCAGGCCGTCAACGCTTGTTTCCAGACGAATATCTGCTGAATCCGCGTTCAAAAGCCGCGCGGGTCCGGTGTCGATGGCAAAGCCGAACTTGGCGGGAAGGGCAGGCAGCTCCGCCAACCGGTCGATCAATTCCTGCGTTAGGCGCGCAGTCAAATCATCGGCCTGATACAGCGGAGTGACCAGAATATTGCGTCGCACCTCGATGCCGGGTTCTGCATCTAGAAGGTTCAGCGCTGCAAGCTCCTTGAGCAGCGGCTGATGGTCATAGTCCTCCACGCCGCGCAGTTGCAGATTGGCGCGGTTGGTCAAATCGATCGACCCGTTGCCAAACCGATCTGCAAGGTCGCACAGACCCAGCGCCTGATCAGCCGTCAGGCGTGCCAGCCGGGGCCGGACCCGCACGACCAATCCGTCGCCGGACATCATCGGGCGGTGGGCGCCGGGGCACCAACCCTGAACGATAGGAGCGCTCATGTCAGGCCCTCCAGATCCGCCCGGATCGAGTTTCGGCGAGTGTTCCAAAGCCCGGCCTCCAGCAAAGCGCGGAACCGGTCCTGCATCGCTTGATGGGCCAGGGGATTGGCCTCTTGCAGGAAAGTGTCCACCTCTTCGTTGCCCAATGTGGCATCGTGGTAAAGGTCGAACAGGTGCGGCGCGACTGTCCCGGACAGATGCGCGAAGGACGCCATGTGATCCAGCGTCGCCGCGATTTCAGCCGCGCCCCGGAACCCATGCCGCTGCATCCCTGCGATCCAGCCGGGATTTGCGGCGCGAGCGTGAACGACGCGGCTGATCTCTTCCGGCAGGGTTCGGGCGCGCGGGTTTTCGGGGTTGGTGTTGTCCAGATGGTAAAGCTGCGCGCTGCCGCCGGTGACCTTCTTGGCTGCCGCAAATCCGGCCTCATGCGTAGCGTAGTCGTTGGCCAGCAGCAGATCGGTCTCGGTCAGATCCTGCAGGTGAACAAAGCTGTCAGCATTGGCCACGCGCTGGGTGATACCGTCTTTGTCCTGTGCGATGTGTTCGCCTTCCAGCGCGAAAGAACTGGCTTCCAGCCAAGCCTCGCCCGCCTGGACGCGCGCTTCGTCGGTGTAGACTTCGGACAATTGGGTCATGTTGACGCCATAACTGCCGGGCGCCGGGCCGTAGACGCGGGCCGTAGGGGCCAGGCCTGCATAGGGGTTCCAGTCCGGCGCTTCGTCGCGCGCAGACAGCGCACGAACGGCCTGACCGTACAGCGCCGAAAGGGTCGGGAACACATCACGGAACAGGCCCGACACGCGCAACGTCACGTCCAGTCGCGGGCGACTGAGATCCGTGATCGGAAGCACCTCGATGCCAGATACACGCTCTGAACCTTTGTCCCAAACAGGCTTTACACCCAGAAGATGCAGCGCCATGGCGAATTCTTCGCCCGCAGTACGCATGGTGGCTGAGCCCCACAGGTCAACAATCAGCCCTTTGGGGTAATCGCCTTCTTCTTGCAGATGACGGCGCACAAGCTCTTCAGCCAGTTTGACGCCCTGCGCATATGCTGCGCGGGTTGGGACCGAGCGTGGGTCGGTTGTATAAAGGTTCCGCCCTGTCGGCAGCACGTCCGACCGCCCACGATACGGAGAGCCGGATGGGCCAGCCTCGATCCGTTTGCCCGCGAGCGCGTCGATCAGAGCACTTCGTTCGGCATGGGCCGAAGCCGTTGGGTCGAAATTGCCTGTCACTTCGGGCACGCGACCAAAGATATGTAGCCCGTCGCCGAATTGGCTTTCCTTGATGTCACAGACAAAGCGGTCGATCCGGGTGATCGCCTCGGATGTGCAGGTGGCTTGATCGAGGCCAAGATCGTTTTCCAGCCCGATGGCCTGCGCTTCGTCACGGATATCTTCTTGCAAACGGTCGCGGCGCTTGGGGTCTAACCCGTCTGCGTTAGAGAACTCATCCAGCAGCGACTCCAACCGCACCATCCGGTCCGGCGTCCCGCTTTCCTTCATTGGTGGTGGGATATGGCCCAGCGTGACGGCTCCGATCCGACGCTTGGCCTGCGCGGCTTCGCCGGGGTCGTTGACGATAAAGGGGTAGATCACTGGCAGGTCGCGGATCAGCGCTTCGGGCCAGCAATCGGCAGACAGGGCCACAGACTTACCCGGCAACCACTCCAGAGTGCCATGCGCACCGATATGGATCAGCGCGTCAGCACCAAGACCTTTGCGCAACCACAGATAAAAGGCGACATAGCTGTGACGTGGCGTGCGCGACAGGTCGTGATAATCGTCATCGCGCAGTTCCGGTGTACCGCGTTCGGGTTGCAACGCGACCAGAGCTTGACCACGGCGCAGTGCTGTGAAGTGTAACGCGCTATCTGCAAAGGCCGGATCGTCTTCGCATTTGCCCCAAACCGTTTGAAGGTCGGCTTGCAATTGCTCGGGCAGATCGGTCAGCGCGTGCAAATATTCTTCCAGCGGCCAAGAAATGCGGGCGTCCAACAGTGTTTCAGCAATCGGCTCTTCTGGCGTGGTGTCATAGCCTTCGTTGTGGAGATCGGACAGCATCGCCTCGGCAGATGCCAGCGCGTCCAAGCCCACCGCATGGGCCATCTGCCAGTCTTTGCCGGGATAGGTCGACAGCACCAACGCTGGGATCTGATCCGCCTTCGGTTTGTCGTTCAGGCGCAGCCAGCCTGATACCCGGTCGATAATGGCTTCGATCCGTTCGGCCTCGGCCCGGTGGGCAAAGCGGGAGTATTCCAGATGAGGATCGCGTTTGCCCGGTTCCTTGAATGAAGCGATGCCCGCCGAAATCCGCCCGTCTACCTCGGGCAAGACAACATGCATGGCAAGGTCGGCAGGGGAGAGCCCGCGTTCCGCCTCAGCCCAGGCTTTGCGGCGCGAGGTGGCCAGAGCGACCTGAAACACCGGCACATTGGCGGCATCCAGCGGAGACGTGCCCGACGCGCCTTTGCCCGAAAAGGACGTTGCGTTGATGATGGCAGCGGGGGTCAACGCCCCAAGCGTCTCGCGCAACCAATCGGCAGCAGTTGGCGCTTTGAGCGAAGGTGCGAACAGGCCCACTGCCGCAAATCCGCGCGCACGCAAACTGCGGATCAGAGCTGCGACTGGGGCAGTGTCGGCCGACGTCAGATATGCGCGGTAAAACGTGACGACGATACGTTTTGCGTCGCCTTCGAACGCGGTATCCGTTGGGATTACACCACGATCCGGGCACCATGCGCCGCATTCAGGCAGGGTCTTTGCGCCCATCACCGGCCCGGCATAAAGCCCTGCTGCCAAGGCCATCTGGGCCAATGCGGCTTGCGCTGCGACCTCACCACCGGTGTCACACAGATGGGCCAAACGGCGCAGCGTTGAAACGGGCAGAGTGGAATAGTCATCCAGCCGCGTATCCTCTCGCCCGTCCGCGGGCAGAACGGCAAGCGCGATGCCCTTAGCATGCGCCAGCGCCAGAACCTGTTGCAAGCCGTAGGACCAGTAAGGCACGCCGCCAATCAGGCGGATCAGAATGCCCTTGGCGCCGTCCAACGTTTGTTCGACATAGGTGTCGACGGACAGAGGGTGTTTGAGGGCGGTCAAATTGGCCAATCGAAGTGTTGGCATTCGTCCCTCGGCCCCGCCGCCACGATGCCAACCCGCCGCGAAAGCGCCTAGGTCGCTGTCCGAGAAGGACAAGACAACCAAATCCGCCGGGCTTTGGCCCAGATCGGTTGGGGTCTCGGTTTCCTCGAGCCCGTTGCTTTCGCGGAAGACGACGTGCATGGTTTACTCGGCAGCCTCGGTGACGCCTGCAAGGATTCCGCGGATTTCGGCCTCTTTGATGTCGTCATGCTCGGCGATAACGACCAGACGCGAACGGCGCTCTTCCTCCGGTCCCCATGGGCGGTCATATTGGTGACGGACACGTGCGCCCACAGCCTGAACCAGCAGGCGCATGGGTTTGCCCTGAACGGCGGCATAACCTTTGACACGCAGGATGTTCAGCTCTGACGCCAGACGTTCGATCTTGGCGACCAGATCGGCTGGGTCGGTTTGTTCCGGCAACTCGACGATGATGCTTTCGAAATCGTCATGTTCATGATCGTGGTGACCGTCGTGGTGCGACGGGCGCGCATCCATGTCGTCCTCGGCTGCGGCTTCCAGACCCAGTACAACGCGGACATCCACGACGCCCTCGGCGACTTCGACAACAGGCAGGGGGCGTGGGGCTTCGGCGGCGATCACCTCTTTGGCCTTGGCCACACCTTCGGGTCCTGCAAGATCAGGCTTGGTCAACAGGATGATGTCGGCGCACGAGATCTGATCCTCGAACACTTCGGACAGGGGCGTTTCGTGATCGATCGAGTCATCAGCGAGGCGCTGGGCATCCACAGCTTCGACATTCGGGGCAAAGCGACCGGCGGCGACGGCCTCGGCATCGGCCAGAGCGATCACGCCATCGACAGTGATCTTTGAGCGGATATCCGGCCAGTCGAACGCCTTCAACAACGGTTTTGGCAGGGCGAGGCCAGAGGTTTCGATCAGGATATGCTCGGGGCGCGGTTCCAGCGCCATCAGCGCCTCGATGGTCGGGATGAAGTCATCCGCGACGGTGCAGCAGATGCAACCGTTTGCCAACTCCATGATGTTTTCCGCAGGGCAATCCGGGATGGCGCAGGATTTCAGGATATCGCCATCCACGCCCACATCGCCAAACTCGTTGACGACGACGGCCAGACGTTTGCCCTGAGGGTTCTGCATCAGGTGTTTGACCAGCGTTGTTTTTCCCGAGCCCAGAAAGCCGGTGATCACGGTGACGGGAAGTTTTTCGAGATTCGACATGTCAGGCTCCAATCGGGGGAATGCGCGAGGCGCAGTTTTTGCGGAAATGTTCAGGGCGTTCGCGCCATTTCACCAGGCCATCTTCGGTAGCCAGATACTTGGTCGCGCCGTCGATGATCACATCGACATGGTCCACTTCGTTCAGGTTCTCGTAAACGAAGGTCCAGCGATCGGGACCGCCGCGCAGCACGATAGAACAGCCCTGATCGCAGTTCGAAAGGCATTCAACAGGTTTCAGGGTGATGCCGTCGGGCAATTCGGCTTGTTCCAAGGCCTGGTGCAGCAATGTGCCGGGGCGTTGCGCATCGTTTTCGACGGGCAGCCCGCGGCGGCAGGTCGTGCAGACCAGAAGCTCGACCGGTGTGGTCTCAGTCGTGTCTCTCATCCCCCCAAATCCTCTTCGCGGGGGACGGGGTTTCAAGCGGGCCACGTGTCGCAACATGGACCCGACACCGGAACACCCCGCCCGGTTTCAACTTCGGGTGCTGGCAGGTCTCCCGGCTTGCGGATGTCAGAGACCTGGTACGTCAGGGTCCTCTGTCGGATGTCCCGCCTTCCCGGCCTTGGCCAGTGGCATTGGGCACCCTCTCCGGTCACGGTCGCGGGGGCGGCTGCGTTTGGCGGAAGATCCGTTGACGCATTCCCTTTTCATCGGCTCTTGCCGACACCAACGAATGGGTCATGCGGCACCGCTGGCCCGCTTGTCAAGCGCGTTGCGCGTAACATCAGGGTGTGGGTGTGAAAAGCGACCTGTGGTTGTCGTTGGGCGGCATGAATGGTCAGATAAATCCGTGATCGCATGACGGGTACAAGCCAGCAGGGAGAGGCGACATATGAAAGTAGGATTCATCGGGTTGGGAAACGTTGGCGGCAAGCTTTCGGGTTCCTTGCTGCGAAACGGGATTGATCTAATAGTGCATGATCTGAACGCGGATCTGGTGGGCGAGTTCGTCGCCCTTGGCGCAAAGGCAGCCGAAGGTCCGGCACAGTTGATGCGCGATTGCGATGCCGTCATCACCTGCTTGCCATCGCCTGCGGCATCAGATGCGGTCATGCAAGAGATGCTGCCCGAAGTGGGCCCCGGCAAAATCTGGATGGAGATGTCGACAACCGATGAGGCCGAGGTCAAGCGTTTGGGGGCCGAGGTGATCGAACGCGGAGGCGCGGCAGTGGACTGCCCGGTTTCGGGCGGGTGCCACCGGGCGGCCACCGGCAATATCTCGATCTTCGCGGGATGTGATCGTGCGACTTTTGAGCGAATTCTGCCGTTTCTGACCACCATGGGGCGGCGTGTTTTGCACACTGGTGAATTGGGCTCTGCCTCGGTTCTGAAGGTGATGACCAACTATCTGGCCACGGCCAACCTGATCACCTGCGCCGAAGCGCTGGTCACGGCAAAGGCTGCCGGGATGGATCTGAACACAACATACGAGGCGATAAAAATCTCGTCCGGTACGTCCTTTGTGCATGAAACGGAAAGTCAGGTCATCCTGAACGGATCGCGCGATATTTCTTTCACTATGGACTTGGTGAAAAAGGACATTGGTCTGTTTCAAGAGGTCGCTGACCGCGCCGGGGTGCCTCTGGAAATGAACCCGGTCATGATCAAGATTTTTGAAGATGGCATTGCCCGGTATGGGGATCGCGAGCTGTCGCCGAATATCATCAAACGACTGGAAGAGGCGACAGGCCTGGACATCACAGCCCCCGGTTTCCCGCCGGAGATGGAAGATGATGAACCGGAAGAGCCAGGGTACGAGGTTGTTCCGCAAGGGCGAGGTCCGGCGTAAAGGTCCAGCCTGGGCTTTCCAGTGAGGTGTCATTGGCAGTCGGGGTTGGTCAGCCCATAAATCCGGCCCCGATTGCTACGCTAGTACAGGACGTTGATCATCACCAACGAAACGATCAGGAACAAAGCAGTCATAATGCCGCCCGAGCGTACGAAATCCATGACCTTGTACCCGGCCGGACCCATGATCAGTGCGTTGACCTGATGGGTCGGGATGATGAAGCTGTTCGAGGTTGATATGGCGACTGTGAGTGCAAAGACTGCTGGGTTGCCTCCTGCAGCCACGGCAATTGATACGGCCAGTGGTACGAGCAGAACGGTGGCGCCAACGTTCGACATGACCAATGAAAACGCTGTTGCCAGAACGGCAATGCCTGCTTGAAGCGACCAAAGTGGCCAGCCGTCAAGAATGACCATGATTTGCTGTGCGATCCATGCGGCTGTGCCGGTGTTCTGCACGGCCTGTCCCAAAGGTATGAGGCAGGCGAGCAGGAAGACGGTGTTCCATCCAACGGCACGATAGGCCTCATCCACGCTAAGCACGCGGGTCAACATCATTCCGGCTGCCCCGGTCAGAAGACACAGCGAAAGGCGCACGTCCGTGAACAGGATTAGGGACAATGAAATGGCAAAAAAGGCAAGGGCCCACCCGACCTTCTGCGGCCTCAGTTCATCCTGTGGAAAATCGGTTGTCACCACAACGAAATCGGGATCGCGCGTGATCCGCATAAGGTTGTCCCAACGGGTATGCGCAACAAGCATGTCCCCGGCATGGAACTTTTCAAGCCCTATCTGAGTGGATTCGTGATCTTCAGTCTCAACGTGGCTGAGCGTTTCTTCCCCTCGGTGAATGGCAAGCAGCGACATGCCATAAGTCTTGCGGAACAAAAGCTCACGCGGGCATTTCCCGATCAGTTTGCTGTCCGGGGTGATAACCACTTCGGCCACGCCGGCATTGGTGGGGGCGAACTCTTCAACAAAAATGTCCAGATCAGGAAGAACGGTCAAACCGTATTTCGTGGCAAATTCCTGAACCTCAGAACGTCGTCCGACAATAGCCAGCCGACAAGGGGCCGCGATTTCTGCGGTCAGAACCTGAACCATCGAGGTTTTACCGCGATAGAAAGTTGAAATGATGTACAGGTGGCTCTCGTGGTTGATATCGGCAAGAATTTTTCCCACCAGCGGGCTTTCCGCGGGCACAACAACTTCGAATACATCTGCCTTTAGCCCGTAGACCCTCTGCAAATACTCCTGTGTGCCCTGACCGGTGCCAGTGTTGTCTTCCCCTTCCGCTTCGGGAAGAACCCAGCGCCCCAGCAACAGAAAATACCCGATGCCGGTCAGGATCAATACCGCACCGATCGGCGTTACCGAGAACAATCCGAACGGTTGCATTTTCTGAGAGTCCGGCAATCCGTCATTTGCTGTCTGGATCAGATCATTAAGCAAGATCAGCGGTGAAGACCCCACCATCGTCATCGTGCCGCCCAGAATCGCACAGAACCCCATCGGCATAAGCAGGCGCGACAGAGGTATTCCAGATCGCGAGGATATCCGGCTGACAACCGGCAGAAACAATGCGGCCGCGCCCACGTTCTGCATGAAAGACGAAATGACGCCAACGGTTCCGGATATGATCGGCAGAACCCGGTTTTCCGACTTGCCGCCATATTTCAAAATAGCAGCCGCAACCTTGTTCATGATGCCAGTTTTGTCCAGTCCAGCGCCAACAATCATGACCGCAATGATCGAGATAACTGCGTTTGACGCGAATCCATCAAACAGACGCGGCACATCCGCCAGATTCTCAAGGCCGGGCGCGTAGCTTAGCAAGCCGACAAGAACCAAAACCAATATTGCGGAAAGATCAATTCTGACGATCTCGGACACAAACAGGAAAACAGTGAAAGCGAGAAGGGCGCAAACGACCCCCATCTCGAAGGTAAATGCTATGTATTCCACAATTCGTCCAGATATTTTGGCTTCTCTTGCATTAGTCCTTAGTCCATTCCGTTCGCGTTGTCATGAAATTTCGTTTTAGACCGAATGAGGGACATAATATTTCGCACTGGGTTGGGTGTGTTTGGTGGCGATGACTGTCTTCTTCGAATGCGCGGCAACACGCTACCAGACCCGATATCTCAGCTTCTGACATGTGCTGTAGGGTCGAACGGCTTCAGGCTGGATGGCCCGGAATGCTCTCTATAAAGCCCGATCATAAACGCCACCCGAAGGTGCTATATGTGCCAGTTGACTTCAAAGTGACGTTGGTGTCAGGCTTTCACAACACGAACTCGGGCAAAGACTTGATAGTTAAGGTAGTTTGACATCTCACGGCACTGTTATCTGCATATTGGCGCGCCTAAGACTGGAACGACGTCAATTCAAACACTTCTTCTGGACAATAGAGATTGGTTTAATCACCACGGGCTGTTCGTTCCGAGTGCAGGGCAGAACACGAATGGCGCACACCACCAGCTTGTGCGTGCGATATCTGGATTGCCAGCGCGGACAGATTTGTCCGGGTTAATTCAAAGCCTAACCGCAGAGATAACGGGCGCAGGCTTCCCAGATCTCCTAATTTCTTCAGAGACAATGTTTGTGATTATGCGCGAACCGCTTTGCTTGGAACGAATTAAGAACTATTTTGAGGATTTGGGTTATAGAATAACATGTATTCTTTTTTTGCGTCACCCTGCCACTGGATTAGACTCGGCGTATTCGCAAATGGTTTCCGCCTTTCAACGCTTTGATAGTTTCCGCGAATTTGCAGATCGACGGTCTTTGCAATTTACTAGACTGCCCTTATGGGGCTCATTCAATAGGTTTCCTGAAATCGAAGTGAGAGTGCTGCCTTACACTAGGGAAGTGAAGTGTGAAGGAGTCGCAAAACGTTTTTTGCAAGAGCTGGGAATCACGGACTTTGGCGCGGCGGCATCCGAGCAGCGTCTTAATGTCGGCGCCGGGCCGAGAGAGGTACACTTTAAGAAATGGGTGCGATTCAATTGCGCTGAAGCAGGAGATACGATTTCTCAGCTGCAAAGAGCGAAACTGATCGAGCTTACAAAAGGTTTGGATTTTAAAGATACTGAGCGTTATCGAGGTCTAACGCCAAGCGTGCTTGAGAACTTTCTCCAAAAGACCGAACAAGCAATCAAACAGGGGCGTGATGCACGTTGGATTGGTGCTTGGGAGCAATTGAAAGAAGACAATGTGGAACAGCTTCTTCCCGCCAATGATCCAGACCTGTTTTCAGATCCTCACTTGAAAAAGATACATGATCCAGAATTGGAGGACCGCTTGCTACAGGCTTGGACGATGGCGAGCCAGGTTAAGGAGCCTGATGGTCAAAAAAAACTTCGTGCGAACACCATAATAGAAGCAATGCGTGAAATGGGCTCTCAAATTTAGACAGGCCCGGCAATTCAAGTCTAAGCTTGGGATGGGGCGTGTATTTGGAATCACCTGCCTTAGTCATTGGCCATATTGGCAAAACTGATTGCCTGAAGTACCCATTTGATTTGCATCGCATTTTGAAACCAAGGTCGGAGGACCTTGCATGGTGGCTTCGACCCAAATTGCAAAGTAACGGCACGAGGTTGGGACACCTCGATGGATCAATGGCTGATTGAGGGCACTATTAACTATTAGTTGCACACGTGACAGCCGCGACCCGATTGCTGAACGCAGCTCTGTCACTACGCCAACTCGCGATGTTATCGGGGTTGGTCGGCATGCTGCATAGCGCAAGTTATCGAGTGTTACATGCAGGCAGTTCCGAATGAAAACGACACGGTATTGCCTAAACCCAATCGAGCAAAATCGCGGCCTAAAGGCACAAAAACATAATCGCACCGCTAATTGTGGGCGCAAGAACGCGGCAAGGCGTCACGAAAGTGGTTGACTGATTTGGAGGCGAGTACCGGAATCGAACCGGTGTACACGGATTTGCAATCCGCTGCGTCACCACTCCGCCAACTCGCCTTTTCAAGTAAAATCAAATACTTGCCGTGGTGTGCGTGGGGTTTTAGCAGCTTTCCTCAGGGTCGTCCAGTGGATTGCGTGCAAATTTGGCGACAAGATTGAAATTCGCGGTACCTCATGACTGAATTCGACAACGATGAAGTTGGGTTGCGGCAACAGGGCCGTTGCTGGCCGGGTCAGGATGTGGCACAAGCCGGACATCCTTGGGAATGAGACGAGATATCCAATGAAAGATTTCGCAGCCCGGCGCCGCACAATGGTTGATACACAGGTTCGACCCTCTGACGTCACCAAATTCCCGATCATTGACGCGATGCTGCACGTCCCTCGCGAAAACTTTGTGCCAAATTCTCAGCGTGAAGCGGCCTATGCCGATGCAGTGATCGATATGGGGAACGGGCGCGCGATGATTGAGCCGCGCACCCTGGCCAAGATACTGGATGCGCTGAACATTTCGAACGATGAGATGGTGCTCGATATCGCGCCTGCCATGGGATATTCCACGGCCGTGGCTGCGCGGATGGCGCAGTTGGTCGTAGGAGTGGAAAGCGACGAGGCGCTTGCCGCTGAGGCGCAGAGCCTTCTGGCCGAGGCGGATGTCGACAATGCCATTATCCATGTGGGGCCGCTTGAGCAGGGCGTTGCTGAACATGGACCGTATGACGTGATCATGGTTCAAGGCGGGGTTGAGCAGATCCCCGCAGAATTGCTGGACCAGCTCAAGGAACATGGTCGAATCGCTTGTTTGTTCGTCGAAGGCAACCTCGGCACTGTGCGGATCGGTCGGAAGTCGGGCGGTCAGGTCAGCTGGCGCGATGCGTTTAACGCCAGCGCACCTGTTCTTGAGGGTTTTTCGGCCGAGTGTGCATTTTCGCTATAGTCCGCCGATAGATTCTACTGCCGCCTTGATTAGTTGAAAACAAGGCCGCAAACTGCCTGCAGGGCAGTGTAATTTCGTTTTGAGAGGATTTCGGTATGCGTGGTACGGCGACAGGTAAGCTGGTCAGGGCGCTTGCAGTGACCGCAGGACTTGCCATCAGCGTGATGCCAGGGCGTGTAGCGTGGGCAGACAACATAACAGACGCCTTCATTGGCGCGTATAACACAAGTGGTTTGCTGGAACAGAACAGGGCGCTGTTGCGGGCTGCGGATGAAGATGTAGCTATTGCGTTGTCGGCGTTGCGGCCCATCATCAACTGGACCGTGCAGGTCAGCCAGGACTATACCCGTTCACGGACTAACAATGTGGTTACGACCAACGAACCTTCTCGGTTCTTTACGGGTCTGACCCTGGGTCAGCTTTTGTATGATGGCGGCGCGTCGATTCTGGGCAAACAGTCTGCGCAGGAAACGGTGTTGTCGACCCGACAAAGCCTGATCGATATTGAGCAGCAGATTTTGATCCGCGCGGCAAACGCTTACTTGGGCGTGCTGCTGCAGGAAGAAACCGTTCAAATCCGCCAGAACAACGTCGAGGTTTCAGCTGAAGAACTCAGGGCGTCGAATGACCGATTTGAAGTTGGCGAAGTGACCCGGACAGACGTTGCCCTGTCCGAAGCGCAATTGGCGAGCTCGCAGGCGGATCTGGCGGTCGCCCGTGGTGAGTTGAGCATCGCGCAGGCCGAATATGTGAATGCGGTTGGTAAAGCGCCGGGGCGCACAGCGGGTCAGCCGAGCCTGCCCAACCTGCCGCGATCCGAGGCTGAGGCCATCAGCCTGGCCCAACGCAACCATCCGGCGATCCTGTCGGCGCAACATCAGGTTCGCGCTTTTGACCTGATCGTGGAGCAACAACGGGCCAATCTTGGTCCGAATGTCAGCCTGAACGCAGACGCAGGGGTGACAGAAAGCTACGACAACAATGATTACATCAACGATGCGACCATCTCGCTGAATTTCAATCAACCCATCTATGCGGGTGGCCGGTTAGCGGCGAATATTCGTCGGGCAATGGCGACACGGGATGCGTCGCGTGCAAACTTGCTGAATGTGCAGAAAAACATCACTCAAGGTGTCACCGATCGCTACGCGGCGTTTCAGGCCGCCAGTGCCAGCCTTAGAGCGTCAACGGAACGAGTTCGCGCCTCGCAAGTGGCTTTCGACGGCATTCGCGAAGAAGCGACATTGGGTGCTCGGACGACCTTGGATGTTTTGAACGCACAGCAAGACCTGCTGGACGCGCAGCTGGCCGAAGTGGCATCGCGCACCGAGCGGTCCCGCGCGGCCTATCAGTTGTTGCAAGCGCAAGGTTTGTTGACGGCCGAGCGCCTGGGTCTGGCGGTTCAGATCTATGATCCGACCTTGTACTATAACTTGGTGAAAAATGCACCAGCACGGGTCAGCAAACAAAGCAAGGATCTGGATCGTGTCCTCAAAGCGTTGCGTCGGGACTGATCGACTATACTATTTGTTGTGAGTTTGGGATTGTTTAACTACACTCGATCCAAGGATAGAGCGGTAGAGAACAATGACTGATAATGTCGTAAAAGCAGGGATCGAAGACGTTCTGTCTTCGGTCAAACGTTTGGTAAGCGAAGACACCCGCAATAAATCCGTCTCGGATCAACAGCCTGCAACAAAAAAGCCAGGACGGCTGGTTTTGACGGATGCTTTGCGTGTCAGCTCATCCAATCAGGCCAATGGGGTTTCTGCTCAGGCCGACTCGGATTCTGAGGTTTCCGACTCGGCCAAACCTATGTTGCTTCGGTCCTGTGATATTGTGCAGGCGGGCAAGCAGCCGGCCAATGCTGCACAGGACGAGCCCGACGCGCCAAAGCCTGCGCGATCGGCGGATGCTGCATCCAGCCTGAGCGCCAAGATCGAAGCCCTGGAAGCTGCGATCGCGCAGACAGAAGATCAATGGGAACCGGATGGTGACAGCGAAGACGCCTATTCCGGAACGCGGTCGCAATCTTTGCCTTGGAATGTGGAAGAAGAATTTGCTGCAGCCGAGTCCATAGGTTCGAATGACGTCAACCTAACTGGCGGTATCGAGGAAGAGGGCGACGCACACGTAAAGGCAGAGTTCATCCGCGCGCCGCGGGAAGAATCCGAGGTGGTTGCAGAGGCTGCCGACAAAGATCGAACGATCGATATGGATGAAGAAGATTTGCGCGCTTTGATCGCTGAAGTTGTCCGGCAGGAATTGCAGGGCACGATGGGCGAGCGGATAACGCGAAATGTTCGCAAGATGGTCCGACGCGAGATTGCGCGCGCCTTGGCCGCAAAAGAACTGGATTGAACCTCAACCGCGCTGAGGCGGCTGGGCAAGGCTTAGCAGCAGATCAAGGTCCATGTGGCGTTCAAGATGATCTGCCAGATCGTCCAGCGCCTGTTCCACGCCGTCCTCATAAGTGACGTCAGAGGTCACGCCCAACTTTGAAAGATAACGTGCCCGGAACGCGTCGGACGAAAAGATGCCGTGCAGGTAACTGCCCTTGATCCGTCCATTGGCGCTGGCGGCACCTTCCGGTTTTCCATCGACCTCCAGCCACGCCCGGTCGCAATCAGAGCCGTTGGTGTGACCCATGTGGATTTCATACCCGCTGACCGGTTCCCGGTCAGGCAGGGCATGAGCCGAACGCAGAATGACTTGTTTCTGTCCGCCCATAACGGTGTGAACGTCCAGTAAACCCAACCCGTCGACCTTTCCGGGTCTGCCATCGACGCCATCTGGATCAGAGATGGTCTTGCCCAGCATCTGATACCCACCGCACAGTCCCAGAACATGCCCGCCACGCCGGACATGGCCGTAAAGATCGATATCCCACCCCTGCGCCCTGAAGTAAGTCAGATCCCCTATGGTGGACTTGCTGCCGGGCAGCAGAACCAGATCAGCGTCGCCGGGCAGGGGGCGTCCTGCGGGAATGATCTCAACGCTCACACCAGGCTCAGCTGACAGCGGGTCGAGGTCATCGAAATTGGCCATACGTTCGAGCTGAGGCACGACGACCTTGCACTTACCTCCGGTATGGGACCGAATGTCCATCATATCCTCGGCAGGCAATTTCCATGCGTCGTGAAACCATGGAACCACGCCCAAACACGGCCAGCCTGTGCGGACGGCAATGTCGTCGCGCCCTTCGTCGAACAAGGACACATCCCCTTTGAACCGGTTAACGGCAAAGCCCCGAATCTGGGCCAGATCGCCGTCGTCCAGCACGGCCTGCGTGCCGACGATCTGCGCGATCACGCCGCCGCGATGAATGTCACCGACCAGAACCACCGGAATACCTGCGGTACAGGCAAAGCCCATATTGGCGATATCACCCTTGCGCAGATTGGTTTCGGCTGGACTTCCCGCGCCTTCGATCAGGACCAGATCAGCATCTGCACAAAGCCGGTCGAAGCTTTCCAGCGCGGCCCCCAGCAGCTTGGACTTGTCCTTGCGGTAATCTCCGGCCTTCATAGTTCCCGCGCGCTGCCCTTGAACGATGATCTGCGCGCCGGTATCCGTTTCAGGTTTCAGCAGAATGGGGTTCATGTCGGTATGGGTCGCCCGCCGCGCTGCACGGGCCTGAAGCGCTTGCGCGCGGCCGATCTCGCCCCCGTTCTCGGTGACGGCTGCGTTGTTCGACATGTTTTGTGGTTTAAACGGAGCAACCCGCATGCCACGCCGGGTAAAGGCCCGCGCAAGCCCGGCCACAAGAACCGATTTTCCGACATTGCTGCCAGTGCCTTGAATCATGATGGCGCGAACCATGGTTTGTCTCCTATATGTCGGGGCGCAGATGACCTGATTTGAACCGGAAGGGAAAGCCCCGGATGAACACGCCAGCGCATCTTTTGATCGGTGCCGCCGCTTTTGCCCGGCCGCCGCAGGGGCGTATCCTGTTGGCCGCCTTGCTCGGGGCGGTGCTGCCGGATCTGTCTCTGTATCTCATGGCGGCGGTGTCGCTGTTTGTTCTGGGTATTCCGGAACAGGTGGTCTTTGGGCAACTGTACTATTCGCAGGCCTGGCAGACCGTCTTTGCCATCGACAACTCCTTTATCATCTGGGGGTGTGCACTGTTATTGGCAGTTTGGCGTCGCTGGCACTTTGTCGCTGTCGGGGCTGCGGCAGGTCTTTTGCATCTAGCGACAGACTTCTTCCTGCACGCCGGGGACGGACGACAGCAGTTCTGGCCGCTGAGCGATTGGGTGTTTCACAGCCCAGTCAGCTATTGGGACAGCAGCCATCACGCTTTGTGGGTGGCACCAGTTTCTGCGGCAGTGTGTTTGGCCGCTTATGTTGTGCTTTGGCAGCGTGGCCTGCCTGTTTGGGGCAGGGCCATGTTTGGTATCATGTTGGCGGCTGAAATTTGGGTGGCGCGCCAGTGGCTGTTGTTTTTTTAGGCGCAAAACCGCGAAACAAAGCAAAGAAAAACGCGCTCTGACGGGCAGAGCGCGTTTTTTCTGGTGCGAAATCGCCTGGGATCAGGCGGCTTCAGCCTGCTGAGCGGCATTGCGACGCTCGCTTTCTTCGCGTGACAATGCGACCGAGGTCCGCACGCCACGGCCAACGAACTCCATCAGTCCGCTGACAACCCGTTCGTTAGGGTCAATACCTGCGCAGGACAGCACCTCGCGCCCATCGCGCGAACGTGCCCAGCGGGCGATTTGTTCGGGGCCATTGCCGTATTTCTTGTCGTCGGCGATAGCATCGTCAAGTGCAGCCAACACAACGGCCGCGAAAAGTTTGCGCGCACGATTGCCTTGCTCGTTGTTAAAGGCAGTGCCGTCAACGAAATCTCTCATCTCGTCTTCCTTGTTGTTCTTGCTCTTGCATTTTCGGCGTGAGGGTCCTTATGACCTATTAGGTGCGATTCGGATACAGCTAAAATGCATAGTTGCGTTGCGTCACTTGCATGGCTTGCTGCAAGTGCAGCACTAGGTGTCGTTGTCTTGTCAGGTGTGGTCCCGCCAGATATAGGGACCGCAACTGATGCATCAACCGTTTGTGAAGGATTTATGTAATGCCCAAGATAAATGGGAACGAAATTCGCCCCGGCAATGTGCTTGAGCATAACGACGGCCTGTGGGCAGCGGTCAAGGTAGACCATGTAAAACCCGGCAAAGGCGGGGCATTTGCCCAAGTGGAACTGCGCAACCTGCGCAATGGCTCGAAATTGAACGAACGCTTCCGGTCAGCGGACAAGGTTGAACGCGTCCGCCTGGAACAGAAGGACCAGCAATTCCTGTACGAATCCGACGGGATGCTGGTGTTCATGGATACCGAGACCTACGAACAGATTGAATTGCCAGCAGATTTACTGGGCGAACGTCGTCCGTTCCTGCAAGATGGCATGACCATCGTCGTTGAATTCTACGAAAGCGAAGCGCTGAACGCGACGCTGCCGCAGAAAGTGACTTGCCAGATCGTCGAGACCGAGCCTGTCGTAAAGGGCCAGACGGCGGCAAATTCGTTTAAGCCTGCGGTACTGGACAACGGCGTGAAGGTCATGGTGCCGCCTTTCATCGGACAGGACGAAATGATCGTCGTGAATACCGAAACGATGGAGTATTCCGAACGCGCGTGACGTTTCGTCACTTTTTACAAGAGACCGCGCAGGCATTCGCCGCGCGGTCTTTTTTTATGCGTTAGGGCGATGACGATACCGTGTTGGGTCGGGTCCAAACAGTTCCAGCATCAGTTCATACTTGATGCGATTGGCGCTGACCTGGCGATAGAAAGCGATCAGAAATGCAGTCGGCCCCTGTATACGGCTAAGGCCACTGGCGGCGGCCACAACGGTGCCCACATCCGTTTTCCCCTGTAACACCAGATAACCGCCCAACATCAGAATGCCGACGGTTCCCGCTCCGTTGATCACGCTTAGCAGGAATTTGGCCGACAGTTTCCACAGGAACATACGTCGCCGCGTGTCATAAATGTCGTCAAACATAATGTTGATGTCCCGCTCAACCGCTTCCATATCCTCGGTCGTCAGCCGGTCTGTGGCGCCGCGCAGGATATGGACACGCTCTGCCACGAAAGTGTTCACTTTGCGTTGCGAAACCAGAACGATGATGATCTGCGGCACGATCATCGAGAAGGCGATCAGCCCAAGTCCCGGTTGCGTGGATGAAATATAGCCGATTACGCTTATCAGCGTACCGATCTGAACCACCGGATCCGAGAATGCGCCGCCCGCAAATTTCCCCAGTTCTTCGGCTTCGGCGGAAATGGCCGTGGTCATGGTGCCTTTGCGCAGGTCCGCGCCCGTTTCCTTCAGATCGGTTGAACGCCATAGCAGGCGCTGCCGGATCAGTCGGATCATGTCTTCACCTAAGGTACCCGCGCGGTACCCTAAAACCCATTTCAGCCCCAGGCTCAGCAGGATAACGGCCATCATACCAATACCCAATTGGATCAGCTTTTCAGTGCCGACATCATCCGCCGTCAGATGGTTGACGATATCGCGTTGAAACTCCAGCGGAACGGCGGCAAGCGCCGCAATGGCGATGGACAGTACGATAAGGATGATCTGCCGTCCGGCACTGGCGCGCCAGATCGCGGAATATAGTCGAAACATGGGTGTATCCGGTTTGACCTGTTTCCCTCAGTTTGGCAGGGCTGGGGAACAGGTTCAAACTTGGGGATGTGTGTCGACGAGGAGTTCGTGCTGATTAGGCAACAAGCGGTACTTAGTCGGTAAGTCGCACCGTCGCCTCGCCCGCCTGCATTTCGCCGCCTGCGCGGTCGAAACGCAAATAGGCGATGGCGTGGCCCCCAGATTGAGTGAACAGGGTGCCGGCCGATTTGCCGTTGGCTGTGATCTCGGTCCCCACGGGCGCGGTGCCGTTGACAACAACGCGACGCAGGCCCTTACGCAATTCGGTCTTGTGCTTCATGCGCGCGGTCACTTCCTGACCTACATAGCAGCCCTTTTTGAAATCCACGCCGTTCAGCGCTTCGAACCCAGATTCGAGGATATAGCTGTCCTGGGTCAGCTCAGTACCCGCTTCGGGAATGCAGTGCTGAACGCGCAGGGCATCGAAATCGGTGCCATCATCCTGTTCGGGTGCCGCAGAATACATACGCCAGCCCAAGGCAGGGTGCCGCGGGTCGGGCAACGCGTTCTCTGGCGCGCAACCTGACCCGCGGTGCAGGTTCAGGTCGGTGCTTTCGATCGCCACATCTGCACGCAGCTTGTACATGCTCAGACGTTTGATCAGATCATCGGCAAGGTGCTCGGCCACATCCAGCAGAACGCCATCGCCATCGCGCTTGAGGAAGAAGTCTGCCAGATACTTGCCTTGCGGCGTCAACAGCGCGGCATAAACAAGCCCGTCATTTAAACCCTGAATGTCATTGGTGATCAGGTCCTGCAAAAAGCTTTCGGTGTCCGAGCCGGTCAGGCGCAGGATGCGGCGGGTGGGCATGGCTTGGTCCTCGTCATTTCCCTTGGCCTCGTGATATAGGAAGATCCGCCGCCAAGACCAGAGGGTATCAGACGTGCCAGCCCCGATCTCTGTTGTTATTCCGACCCTGAACGCTGCCGATGCCTTGCCCGAATGCCTTGGGGCATTGATGGAAGGGCTGCACGCCGGGCTAATCCGGGACCTAATCATAAGCGATGGCGGGTCTGCCGACCTAACACTGGAAATCGCGGAAGAGGCCGGAGCCCGGATTGTGACAGGTACGCCTTCGCGCGGCGGGCAGTTGCGACGGGGTTGCGCAGAGGCTGGTGGGGATTGGGTGCTGATCCTGCATGCTGACACCGTATTGGAAAGGGGCTGGAGCGAGGCGGTGAGCGCCCATCTATCCAGCACAGGACCTGCGGCTTTCCGGTTGGCTTTCCGAGCGCGGGGTATTGCGCCGGGATGGGTCTCGGGCTGGGCCAATCTGCGCAGCCGGGTTTTCAGGCTGCCGTATGGGGATCAGGGGCTTTTGGTGCCACGCGAAATCTATCACGCTGCAGGCGGCTATCCCGACCAACCTTTGATGGAGGACGTGGCGCTGGTACGTAGTTTACCCCGGATCACACTTCTGGATGCGCGGGCCTTTACGAGCGCGGAGCGGTATGAGCAGGCGGGCTGGATTCGGCGGGGTAGTCGGAATCTGTGGACTCTGCTGCGTTATTTTCTGGGGACGGATCCGCAGGTGTTGGCGCAGGCGTATCGGCGATAAGTGTCGTACGCAGCTCGACCAGCGATTTCCCCAACCGAAACGGGGCCGCAAAGCTGACAAGGCAAAGGGCCACGATTTGCAGAACCAGTATATGAGCATTGGCCTGCAAATATTCCCATTCGTCTTTCAATTTGCCGACCTGATCGATCAGATCATCATAGCTTTGGGCCAGGATCAGGTAGTCCCCGGCAATGGCTGGTACTTTCCGGCGCATGTTGTCGATAGCGGTCTGCGTTTCGTCGTCCAGCGAGGTGAAGACCAGAAACTGGTCGATATCGAAGGCGTCAGCCTGCGCGGCAGCGCTGCGCATTTCATCCATGTCATCCTTGGCTTGACGTCCGAACAGGAAATGCAGGCCTTGTAATGGGGCGACCTCATTGGTGACGGCAATGAACAACGGCAATTCTGAATTGCTGGCCGTTGAAGCCGACAGGAACTCGACCTTGTCGCACAAAACGGCCGTGTCCGGATCAAAGGCAGGATCACAAAAGCGCAGGCGAAACCGTGCCGCGTCGCGATCAAAAGCCAGAGTGGCCGCATAGGCCACGTCGATCTGACGATCCAACCGAGAGCTGTCCGAGGTGTACAGCCCGGCCAGAACAGCGACCAGCGCCCCAATGCCGCCCAGAACGACCCAAACCAGGTCGGCCAGCTTCCAAGCCCGATGCCCCGCCGGTTTGCGGAACAGAAATGCCGTTCCGATCGATCCCACTACAAAAAACAGAATCAGCAAAGGCAGTTGGTTGTCGGTCACAAAACTCATGAATTCGATCTTAGGACCTGACCTGCGTCCTGCAACAGGGATCACGGGCAGTTGTAACATCTTACCGGATGCTCATACTGACCGAAGAGCCACGGGAGATTTCGATGACAAAAGAAATTGTTCTGATTCATGGGGCATTTGCCGGACCCTGGTGTATGCAAGATTACGCGACCTTCTTTCGGGATCGCGGATGGACTGTACACACCCCCGCCTTGCGCCATCATGGCGGTGATCCGAAAGCAGACCCTGACCCCGGGCTGACTGAAACCAGCGTGTTGGATTATACCAATGACATAACGGAATTTGTACAGGGTCTGGACAGCAAGCCGGTTCTGCTGGGTCACGCCATCGCGGGTGTTGTTGCGCAGCAGGTGGCCTCACGCGGTTTGGCCAGCGCTATTGTTTTGATTAACCCTAATGCGCCCTGGGGCACGTTGCCTGAAACCGACGACGAACGCGCCGTGCCGCGGGCGTTGATGGAAGGCGGGGCCTTCTGGAAACAGCCCATGCGGGTTGAGTTCGACCTGATGGCGCCCTTTGCCCTAAATAAAATGGACGTGGCCCAGCAACACGCCGTGTTCGATCAATTGGGGGCTGAAAGCGGGCGCGTGATGTTCGAAATGTTCTTTTGGATGTTTGATGACGATCACGCGATAAAGGTCGATTTCGAAAAGGTCGACTGCCCGGTTCTAGTCGTTTCCGGTGCAGAAGACCGGGCGGTAAACCCCGACACCTGCCGCGCATTGGCAGAGCGGTACGGGAAACGCGGAACCTTTTTGCTGATTCCGGACCACGCACATTTTCTGTTTTTGGAGCCGGGCTGGCAGGGGCCTGCTGAGCAAATCGAAAGCTGGCTTGGTCAACAGCCCATGTGAAACCGGGTTGACAAAAATCGGCGTTTTGGCCGAGATCGCGCCAAGTGAATAGGGCCAGAGACCCTTTTTGCGCATAGTATCTGCGGGAAAGGTCCGGGCATGACCCTGTTTGTCATCCTTATCATTCTGTCTGCGGCACTGCTGCATGCGGTCTGGAACGCCATCGTCAAGACAGCGGCGGATCGCACGACGATGTTGGGCCTTGTTGCTTTGGGCCACGTGTTGCCGGCAGCCGTGATGGTGATGGTCCTGCCATTGCCCAGTGCTGAAAGCTTTATCTACATCTTGCTCTCGACCGTTGTGCATTTCGGGTATTACTTCATGCTTGGCAAAGCCTATCAGCATGGCGATCTGAGTGTGGTCTACCCAATTGCGCGGGGCATCGTTCCGGCGCTGGTTTCACTGTGGGCGATGGTTCTGGTGGGCGAGGTGCTGCCATTGCAGGCATGGGTTGGCATTGCCCTGATTGCATTTGGCATTCAGCTAAGCAGTTGGAAGGCGCTGCGCTCGGGCGTGGGTCGCAGCGCGTTGGGCTTTGCGCTGGGCACCGGGTTCTGTATTTCGATCTACTCGGTTGTGGATGGGATCGGCGTTCGGCTGTCAGGCAATACGCTCAGCTATTGGGCCTGGGGGGCTTTCCTGCATCTTTTCATTGCAGGCTTTGTCGGGATTAAGAAGCGCGCAACCTTGAGATACCTGCCGACCAAGGTCTGGATAACAGGTATTCTGGGCGGGCTGGTTTCGATGACCGCCTATGGGCTGGTGCTGTATGCCAAGAACTTTGCGCCGCTCGGCGCGGTCTCGGCGCTGCGGGAAACCTCGGTCATCTTTGCTGCGCTGATCGGGTTCATCTTCCTCAAGGAAGGCAATTGGATACGACGGCTGGGCGCTGCCGTACTTATGGCCATGGGAGTCGCACTGATCGGTCTTGCTGTCTGATCAGGAGCGCAGCGCTTAGTTGTTGGTCGAGAACGTGCTCTGCGGTCTCCATTTCAGGGTCCCGTCGCTTTCACGGTGACAACGCAGCAAGCGTTCCTGAACTGTGCTGACCGTAGAGGTCACGGTGTTGTCGCCGACCATAAGAACAAAGGCGTCTTCGGAATAGGCTAAGCCTTCGTAATAGCAAAACCGGGTCTCGGCCCCGTCGGGGATCGGTGAAGCCAGACTCAACGTCTGCTGCGCCACAGCTTGCGAGGCCAAGACTGCAAAAGCCAGTCCAAAGGTCAGTGTTTTCATATCATCCTCCCGTCCTGCAAATCTTTGTCGGCTTAGATATACCGGACGCCCGGACCTCAAGTCAGTGTCGTTATGATAAGGTAAGTTTAACGGGATCAAAGGCTCAGGCAAAGACAAATTGCCAGCGGCACTTTTTGCCGTCGGGCCAAAGCCCATGTGCGGACCTTGGCAACCCGGTTTTATTCGGCAAGCGTAAGTTCGAGTTACTGTGACGCGGCTTCGGACTGCAGCTCTCGGAAATAGCTGATTGTCGCTTCCAACCCTTCTTTCAACTGCACCTTGGGTTCCCAGTTCAGCAAGGTCCGGGCCAGAGTGATGTCGGGCTGGCGTTGCTTGGGGTCATCCTGCGGAAGGTCCTTGAAACTGATCGGTGTGTCGGTGCCCACAAGCGCCTGAACCTCACTGGCCAGCTCGTTCATCGAGAATTCATTGGGATTGCCCAGATTGACCGGGCCGGTGACGTCTTTGTCGGTCTCCATCAACCGGATGAACCCTTCGATCAGATCATCCACATAACAGAAAGACCGGGTTTGTGTACCGTCGCCAAAGATCGTGATCGGCTCACCCGTCAGGGCCTGCATGATGAAGTTCGACACGACGCGCCCATCGGCGGGGTGCATTCTGGGGCCATAGGTGTTGAAGATGCGGGCCACCTTGATCTCTAACCCCATCTGACGGTGATAGTCGAAGAACAACGTCTCGGCGCAGCGTTTGCCCTCGTCATAGCACGAGCGTGGACCAACCGGGTTGACGTTGCCCCAATAGTCTTCGGTCTGCGGATGGATGGTCGGGTCGCCATAAACCTCAGAAGTTGAGGCCTGAAAGATCTTGCATTTCAGACGTTTCGCCAGCCCCAGCATGTTGATCGCGCCATGCACGCTGGTCTTGGTCGTCTGCACCGGGTCGTGCTGGTAATGCACGGGCGAGGCCGGGCAGGCGAGGTTATAGATCTCGTCCACTTCCACAAACAGCGGGAAGGTCACATCGTGGCGCATGAACTCGAACCGCGGGTTGTTGTGCAGATGGTCAATGTTGCGCTTGGTGCCGGTGAACAGGTTGTCGACGCACAAAACCTCATGCCCCTGATCCAGAAGCCGGTCGCACAGATGCGAGCCCAGAAACCCGGCCCCACCGGTTACGAGAACACGTTTTCGACTGTCATAAAGGCGGGCCATTGCAAATCCTTAATCGTTAAATCCAAGCCAGCTTGTCACAGGGAAGCCGGGTCTTGGTTTGATTAGTAAACCGAAGATGTTTGAATTGCAGTAGATTTTGGTTTTTTGAGGGCGCGTGTGGTGTTGGTGTGTCTTCTGTCTAGCAAACATTTAACTTGGGCGTGTTCAGTGCATTTTCCAAGTTTCGAAATACCAGTTTTAATTTGATGCAATTCGGGTAAACAAAAGTTGGTTTTCGTACGCAATCTCAACTTCTTTGAAAATGTCAAATACTGCCTCAGCATTGAGTAAACCAACTCTAAAAGGTGGGCAAACTGTAGCGGGATTTGTGCTTTCAATTCCAAGTTGTTTTTGCCGCTCGCGCGCGTCGTTAGCAAGCCGTAAGTTGTTCTGCGAGAATACTTGATCAAACGCTGCGCTTGCTTTCTCGCGCAAAATGCAAATGCTCTCCAAGCAAGCCTTTGCTAGACTTTCGACGTGTTTTTGAGCTTTTTCAGGTGGTGGCAAGTACCCATCGTGTGCGCATTTGTTACGAGTCTTCCTAACTTTATCTATAAACTTCAAGTCAATCGGCAAATGGCTAGCGTTTTGAGTAGCCCATAATTCGGACGCGAGAAGATAGGCACCAATGTTCCGTTCGGCTGTATTGGTTGATTTGTCTATCCGTTCTAAGCTTTCGAACGTTGTTTCTTTCGTTGCGGCCATAACCTTGGTAGCAAAGTTCAAGAATAGCTCGATTGCTGTAACCGATAAAATTACCGCTTCCGAGTAAGCTTCGTTGTGCAAAGCTAAAAGCGATTTCTCAAAAAAGACTTCGAACTTTTCACCTTGCAAGATGAGAAAGGTTTTTTCAGAACTGGATGGGCAGGTCGTTTCATAAAACCCGGGCGCTGTAACAGAGGCCAACTCCCTGTGCCCACATGGTATTCCTGTTGCTGCTTGGCATGCCATGCAACTAATCAGGATTTTCATCTTAGGCCTCTAAACATCCAACTCCTCCACAAACCGCGCGTTCTCCTGAATATATTGGAACCGCAGTTCGGGCTTCTTACCCATCAGGCGCTCGACCAGATCGCCGGTCTCGCCGGGTTCGTCCTCGTCGATGGTGACCCGGATCAGTTTGCGGGATTTGGGGTCCATCGTGGTCTCTTTCAGGTCCTTGGCATCCATCTCGCCCAGACCTTTGAAACGCGATACGTCGATCTTGCCCTTGCCGCCGAGACCTTTCTCAAGCCACTCGTCGCGCTCGGCCTCATCCAGACAATAAACGCGTTTGGCGCCTTGGGTCAGGCGGTACAGAGGCGGGCAGGCGAGGTACAGGTGGCCCGCGTCGATCATCGGGCGCATCTGGGTAAAGAAGAACGTCATCAGCAGCGAGGCGATATGCGCCCCGTCCACATCCGCGTCGGTCATGATGATGACCTTGTCATAGCGCAGGTCGTCGACGTTGAATTTGGTGCCAAGACCCACACCCAGCGCTTGGGTCAGATCGTTGATCTCGGCGTTGGTGCCCAGTTTCGAACTGGCCGCGCCCAGCACGTTCAGAATCTTACCGCGCAGGGGCAGTAGGGCCTGCGTTTTTCGGTCCCGACCCATTTTTGCCGAACCGCCCGCAGAATCGCCCTCGACGATGAATAATTCCGTGCCGTCCCGTGTTGAACTACTACAGTCCACCAACTTGCCGGGAAGACGAAGTTTCTTAGTGGCGGACTTGCGTTGTGTTTCCTTCTCGGCCCGTCGGCGCAGGCGTTCCTCAGCTCGCAGGATGAGGAAATCCAGGATCGCGCCGGCGGATTTCGTGTCGGCGGCCAACCAGTTGTCGAAATGGTCTCGGACCGAGTTTTCGACCAGCCGCTGGGCCTCGACCGTGGCCAGACGGTCTTTGGTCTGGCCTACGAATTCCGGTTCGCGGATAAAGCAAGATACCAGCGCGCAGCCGCCGGTGATCAAGTCATCGCGAGTGATCTGACCGGCCTTCTTGTTGTTGATCAGTTCTCCGTAAGCCTTGATCCCCTTTAGGATCGCGGCCCAGAACCCCGCCACATGGGTGCCGCCTTCGGGCGTGGGGACGGTGTTACAGTAGGACTGGATGAACCCGTCGCGCGAGGGCGTCCAGTTGATCGCCCACTCGACCTTGCCGGGCGTGCCGAATTTTTCGTTGAAATCCACGGTACCTGCAAAGGGCTGCTCGGCATAGGTGGACGAGCCGTTCATCGTCTCTTTCAGATAATCCGAAAGGCCGCCGGGGAAGTGAAAGGTCGCCTCGGTCGGTGTTTCACCGTCGTCGATGGCGGATTTCCAGCGGATTTCGACGCCCGAGAACAGGTAGGCCTTGGAGCGGATGGATTTGAACAGGCGTGCGGGTTTGAACTTGTGGTGGCCGAAAATGTCAGGATCGGCGTGGAAGGTCACCATGGTGCCGCGCCGGTTGGGGGCCGCGCCGACCTTTTCCACGGGGCCCAGCGGCACACCGCGCGAGAACCGCTGTTCGAACAGCGTCTTGTCGCGCGCCACCTGCACGACCATTGAATCCGACAGCGCGTTCACCACCGAGGCACCCACACCGTGCAGGCCGCCCGAGGTCTGATACGCCTTGCCCGAGAACTTACCACCCGCGTGCAGGGTGCACAGGATGACCTCAAGCGCGGATTTGTCAGGGAACTTGGGGTGCGGATCGATCGGAATGCCGCGCCCGTTGTCGCGCACGGTCAGCGCGTAATCCGCGTGCAGTTCGACCTCGATCCGGTTGGCATGGCCCGCCACAGCCTCGTCCATCGAATTGTCGAGGATTTCAGCCACCATATGATGCAGCGCGCGCTCATCGGTGCCGCCGATATACATGCCGGGGCGTTTGCGGACCGGTTCCAGCCCTTCAAGCACCTCGATCGAGGAGGCGTCATAGGTATTGGTCGCTTCGGGCGTCAACAGATCGTCGGGCATATGGGCTGCTCTTGTTTTTGAGTTTCTCCCATTATGGCAGGTGATGTGGTCCGGGGGAAGAGGGGCGCGAGGTGTTGTGGAAGCTTTGGGTTGCGCTGGGCACCAAACGGACTCATTGCTGTGCTTGCGACGCCTGGCTTTGCTTTTGACAGCGCTGCAGGATTTGACGGCCGTTCGTCTAATCGCTCATACTTTTGAGAACGCGTTGATAGAACGCGCCTTGTGCATCCTCACCAATAGGTCCCTCGACCCATTCCCGGTCCAAATTCAGTGCTCTTGCGGGTACGATTTGCCGGGCTATTTCGGGCGGTGTGGTTTCGCCAGACGTTCCACCTTCCCAGTCGTGAAAGGCTGACGAATACCGCACGACGGCTCCACTCGTCGGTAAATCGAGCAAGCCGCCTTCGGCAAAGAACGTCAAACCGTCGCCCATTTCTTCCCCGATGAGTTTGAGTCGATGTCCCAAACGATGTTTCAGGATGGCTACAAACACGATCGCTGCGGAGAACGTGAATTTATCGACAAGCACCACAACCTGCTCAATTTCGCTTTGCGAAATCGCCTCGATCAAGGGCATCGCCATAAGAAAATTGCCGCCGGTGTTTCCGCGAACGTCAATTAAGAGCGTTTTGTTTGAGCAGGCTCTCACGCGGTCCGCTGCACCTGAGATGGCTTTAGGAAGTGCAGTTTCACTAGGATCAAAGAAACTTGGCAACTGAATCGAAAGCCCAAGCCCTTGCCAGTCCTTTATCGCTACGAAGGTTTCGGGTTCCCAGGCGGGATCAGTCTTGCCGTGCTCGTTTCTGGGGTAGAGCGACGAGGCAGGAACAGTATTTCTGTTCGCCATTTTCAGATTGGTTATCTGCCCATTTTTGTCCTGCACACGATACTCGGTCGTCGCGTCTTTTGCAGAAAAACCCAAACGGTCCAATGCGTATGGCCAAGCCAGAAGAAGCGGTCCGACGACCTGTTTTCTTTGGGACGTCCCCGCCAGAAATTTCTCTGCCGCGGCTTCGATTTGGCTCAAAGCCGCACCGTTGACTGCTATCAACTCTCCTCGCGGTGCAGTTACTCCTGGTGCCGTCCCACTGACTTGAACGGAACGCCCGACACAAACGAACCTCAGTGGTAGCACCGAGATCGCATCATTGGGGATCAGCCGTGTGTGACCATTGTTTGGAAGTGCCAACAGGCGCATCGCGGACAACAAAAAAGCGTCAATGGAGCCCGCCAAAGCGCATCGCCGGCAGTCATTGATGCAGCTGTCTATTACAGCCTCATTGACCCGCAGAAAGCTGGGATCGGTTGGCAGGACAGTTTCCAAAATTAGCTTCAAGTCTTGCGTCAGAGGCATGAATGACACTGCGCATGAACGCTCATCTATGTCCAGATTGGGCTCATCGTCGTGATTTGCCGAATTCGTCTCGCCACCAGCTCAAAGCGCTCATAGTCTCTGGCCATCAAACAAACACTTCAACAGGACCCCAAATGAGCTGGATCAAAACCATCCCCTTCGCTGAGGCCACGGGCAGGCTGCGCAAACTCTACGACCGTGTGACAGGCCCAGACAACAATGTGGACAACATCATGATGGCGCACAGCCTGCGGCCGCATTCGATGGAAGGCCATATGGCGATCTACAAAGCAGTGCTGCATCACTCGGGCAACAAGATCCCGAAATGGTTTCTTGAGGTCCTGGGCGTGTGGGTGAGCTCTCTGAACCGTTGCGGTTACTGCGTGGAACATCATTTTGCCGGCTTACAGCGGTTACTTGGCGATGAAGCGAAAGGCGAAGCGATCCGGGCGGCGATTGAGGCGCGCGATCCGGCTGCTGCTCCGCTGGATGCAGCGCAGCTGGCTGCCATGATCTATGCCCGTAAACTGACCGAAACGCCGGGGGATATGGTCGAGGCGGATGTGATCGCCCTGCGCGAGGCCGGATGGGACGACGGAGAGATCCTTGAGGTCAATCAGGTCTGTTCGTACTTCTCTTATGCAAACCGGACAGTTCTGGGGTTGGGATGTTCAACCGATGGCGACGAATTGGGTTTGTCGCCGAACAATTCTGACAACCCCGACGATTGGGGGCATCGTTAAGACACTAGAAAGGTCAGGCCGTTTGGACCCAATCCAGAATGGCCTGTGCAACGTCCTGCGGTTTTTGGTGATGTAGCCAGTGGTCAGTGCCAGGAAACGTGACACGGGTCAGGTCGGGCGCGAAGGTTTCCAAACCTTCGGTTGCCTCGGGTAAAAGGGCTTTGTCATCCGGTCCCCAAAGCAACAAATGCGGACATCGGACGTGCAGTCGATCAAAGGGTAGATCCGGCAGGTCTGTTGCGGGAAGCCCCGGCTGAGCGACAACCAGTGGAGAGGCGCGATACCAGTTCAGCATCGCCTCTAACCGGTCTGGTCGCGCCCATTCGACTCGGTATTCGGCCATCCGGCTTTCGATCAGCCAATCCAGTCCCATGCCGTGGCGAAAGAACCTTTCAAGCAATGCAAAGTTGTTTTCGGACAATTTTTGCGCTGCATCGGGCGCCCGCAGTTGGTTGATGTATTGCGAGGCCTCTGATTGCGCACCGCCTGCGGCCATGGCGCGTTGAAACGGAACCGGATGCACGCCGTTGGCTATGATAAGTTGCCTCACGAGATCTGGCCGATACATTGCAAGGCCATAGGCCACCGACGCGCCCCAGTCATGACCTAGTATGGTAAACGGTGCACCGTGGCTCTGAATCAAAGCGGCCATGTCGGACACCAGTTGAGATAGGGCATAGCTCTGCACCCCTTCAGGGCACCAGCTTTGGCCATATCCACGTTGGTCCGGTGCAATGCAGTAGAAGCGATCCGCCAGATAAGGGGCGAGATCCGCCCACGCGCCGCCGAATTCCGGGAAACCATGCAGCATCAAAAGCGGTGGCGCTTCCGGTTTGCCCCAAGTTCGGACGTAAAATGGCTGGCCATTGAGGTTGGCAAAAGATGTGTGCATCGGAACCTCTGATCCGCTGAGGAATTTATGGGTTTTTGAGGCATCAATTTGACACCAATCAAAGCGGATATTCGGCGTTTCTGCTAGCCCTCATTCAGGACAGCAGAAAAAGGATAAGTTGTATGGAAGCCATTGCTCCGGTCGAAGCAAAATCCCCTCAGATCAAAGCCGTAGAGGTCGAGGCGGCAAACGCGGCAGAACCCAGCCCCGAAAAGATCCGGCAGGCGTTCGAAAGCGGAAAATACCCCTATGGCCGCAAGATGGCGCGGTCGACCTATGAGGCGCAGAAGGCAAAGCTGCAGGCGGAGCTTTTGAAGGTTCAGCTATGGGCGCAGGACACGGGGCAGCGTTTTGTTTTGTTGTTCGAAGGCCGCGATGCCGCTGGCAAGGGCGGTACGATCAAACGGTTTATGGAACACCTGAATCCGCGTCAGGCGCGTGTGGTCGCTTTGAACAAACCGACCTGGGAAGAAAAGGGGCAGTGGTACTATCAGCGCTACCTTCAGGAACTGCCGACGGTTGGGGAAATGGTGTTCTATGACCGGTCTTGGTACAACCGCGCGGGTGTTGAGCGGGTGATGGGATTCTGCTCGCCTAACGAGTATCTGGAATTCATGCGCCAGACGCCGGAACTGGAACGGATGCTGGTGCGCTCGGGTATTCAGCTGTACAAGTACTGGTTCTCGGTCACGCAGGAAGAGCAGCAGCGCCGTTTCAAAAGCCGCGAGACCGATCCTCTGAAGCAGTGGAAGTTGTCGCCGATCGACAAGGCCAGCCTCAGCAAATGGGACGACTATACCGAGGCGAAAGAGGCGATGTTCTTTTATACAGACACCGCAGACGCGCCATGGACGATCATCAAGTCGAATGACAAGAAACGCGCGCGCCTGAATTGTATGCGTCATTTCCTGTCGACGCTGGATTACCCAGGCAAGAACTTGAACGTAGTGGGGGAGCCTGATCCATTGATCGTTGGACAAGCCCACCACGTCATCCACCGGTCCGAGCATATTCTGGGCGCAACATTGCATCCGGATGCCCGCTAATCCTCAACGCGCCCGTTTTTAATCGTGAGGCGGGCGCTATAGTCTCATAGTGAAATTTTATTGATCCGCTCTTGTCCCGCACCAAGCCCGCGCATATGGCTGGTGCAATGACAAAAGTGATGACATACCCCGCCCATTTTCGGGCGATTGCCGTGCTTGGCTTACCGCTGGTCGGTGGCCATCTGGCGCAGTTTGCCATCGGTTTGACCGATACCATCATGCTGGGTTGGTACGGCGTCGAGGCTCTGGCTGCGGTCACGTTGGCCAGCAGCTATTACTTTGTGCTGTTTTTGTTTGGGGCCGGGTTCGGCTGGGCGGTCATGCCAATGGTTGCCACTGCTGCGGCGGAAGGGGACGAAACCAGTATTCGACGCTCGACCCGCATGGGGCTTTGGCTGTCGTTGCTGTACGCGGTAGTGGTCATGCCGTTGCTGTGGTGGTCATATCCAATCCTGATCGCCATGAAGCAGGAGCCGCAGGTTGCTGAAACAGCATCCGAGTATTTGCGCGTAGCTGGTTGGGGGTTGTTTCCGGCCCTTATCGTGATGGTGCTCAAATCCTACCTTGCGGCCTTGGAGCGCACGCAAATTGTGTTGTGGATCACAGTCGTGGCGGCATTTGTGAACGCGGTGACCAACTATGCGCTGATCTTCGGCAATTGGGGCGCACCGGAATTGGGTGTGATGGGTGCAGCAATCGCCTCAATCGCGACGCAGGTCGTTTCGCTAATCGCTGTTGTCATCTACGTTGTTCGAACACTGCCGGAACACAGCCTTTTTCAGCGTTTCTGGCGACCGGATTGGGAGATGTTCGCCAGTGTATGGAAGCTTGGGGTCCCGATTGGCCTGACCACGTTGGCCGAGGTGTCGCTGTTTGCAACATCGGCTGTGATGATGGGTTGGTTGGGGCAGGTTCCGCTGGCGGCGCATGGAATCGCGCTGAACCTCGCGTCGGCCACTTTCATGGTGCATCTGGGGTTGTCAAATGCGGCCACCATCCGGGCCGGAAATGCGCTTGGACGTCGGGATCGGGCGCATCTGGAGAAAGGCGCAATTGCGGTGACGGGCATGTCGCTGGTTATGTCTGTTTTCACAGTCATCCTGTTTCTGACCTGTGCTGAACCATTGATTTCCCTGTTCATGGAGGCGGATGATCCCCAGCGTGGACAAATCCTGGCCATTGGAACCGGGTTGTTGGCGATGGCAGCTTTGTTTCAACTGGTCGATGGGGCGCAGGTCATTGCGCTGGGCCTGCTGCGCGGGTTGCAGGATGCCAAGATTCCCATGGTCATGGCAGCGCTCAGCTATTGGGTCGTTGGAATCCCGGCGTCGTACTATTTTGGTTTTGTCCGTCAGATGGACGGCATCGGTGTCTGGCTTGGGCTGGTGCTCGGTCTGGCCTTCGCAGCCGTATTGTTGATGGCCCGGTTCTGGATGCACTCGGTTCGTCAAATGCCCGCAGCGGCTGAGCCTGCTTAATCCTTGCTCAGCCGGTCTGCCTTTTTACGAACCAGGACGGTGCGCAGGTCATGCATTGCCATAAGCAACCTGTCAGTCACGTCTTCCAATTGCGCGTCAGTTGCCTTGGACTGAGCCCATTGTGTGGTCAGGTTCAGGTAGTCCACGGCGCGGTGTATGTCGTCGATATCGCGCTGGGCCAACAAGGCCCGGCGCTCTTGCATCCACCGGTCGATTTCAGCGTGATCCTGGTCTGAAAGTGTTCGCTGTCCTTGCGGTTTGACGTCGCCATTTCGGATATTGATGACCGCAATCTGGTCCATCTCAATTCGACGTTGGCGATTTTCCGTATCGACCCGAAACACTGCAGCCCCGTTTTCACGGATGCGAAAGTAATATTCGGGAAGATCGGCAGACATGGTCACCTCAAGGAAGCACAGAAACGCTGAATGCGGCTGCAAGCCTCGGTCAGCGCCGCATCGGACGTAGCGTAGCTGACCCGGAAATTTGGCGAAAGACCAAAGGCAGCGCCGAAGACAATGGCAACATCTGCCTCTTCCAACAGGGCAGTAGCAAAAGCTTCGTCCGTGTCGATGACCGTTCCGGCAGGAGTTGTTTTACCAATCAGCCCGGCGATTGAGGGATAAACATAAAACGCACCCTCCGGCGTCGGGCAGGTGATGCCGTCGATCTCGTTCAGCATCCGCACGACAAGATCGCGGCGGCGTTTAAACATCTCGTTATTTGGGGCCAGAAATTCCTGCGTGCCGTTCAACGCCTCAACCGCTGCCCATTGGCTGACCGTACAGGGGTTCGACGTGGATTGAGACTGGATTTTGCGCATCGCCGCGATGATCTCGACCGGACCTGCGGCATAGCCGATGCGCCAACCCGTCATCGCATACGCTTTGGAAACCCCGTTGCAGGTGAGCGTCCGGTCATACAGGCGGGGCTCCACTTCGGCGGGGGTGCAGAATTCAAACCCGTCATAAGCAAGGTGCTCATACATATCGTCCGACATGATCCAGACATGGGGATGGCGCATCAAAACATCTGTCAGCTCTTTCAGCTCTTCACGGCTATAGCCCGCACCGGTGGGGTTCGATGGAGAGTTAAAGATAAACCATTTGGTTTTTGGCGTGATCGCTGCTTCAAGCTGATCGGCAGTCAGTTTGAAATTGGTTTGCAGCGACGTTTCCGCAATCACCGGCGTACCACCCGCCAGCAAGACCATATCTGGATAGCTGACCCAGTAAGGGGCGGGGATTACGACCTCATCACCCTCATTCATCGTGGCCATCAGAGCGTTGTACAGCGTCTGCTTGCCACCGGTGCCTACCGAGATTTGCGCAGGCGCATAGTCCAGCCCATGATCACGCTCCATCTTGGCGCAAGCTGCCTGTTTCAGCTCGGGGATACCGTCGGGTGCGGTGTACTTGGTCTTTCCTGCTGCGATGGCCGCAACGGCTGCGTCTTTTATGTTCTGTGGCGTGTCGAAATCTGGCTCACCCGCGCTGAGGCCGATAACGTCTCGCCCGGCGGCCTTCAATTCGGCTGCTTTTGCCGTCATGGCGATGGTGGGCGATGGTTTGACGCGTGACAGTGTCGCAGACAGGAAACTCATAGTCGGCCTCGGTTTGTATGTTCAACCCGACTGTCATAGGGTGCGCCTGAAAGACGTTCAAGTTGTATAGAAACTCTGAATTGGAGACCCAAGTGACTGATGAAAACGACTGGTATGGTCCGGATTCTGCGACATTTGGGGATCGCCTGGCAGGGGCGCGCGAAGCTGCGGGCATGACACAGGTGCAATTGGCGCGTCGACTTGGGGTAAAAAAGGCAACTGTTTCCGATTGGGAAAACGATCTGTCCGAGCCTCGGGCGAACCGCTTGTCGATGATGGCCGGGATGGTCAACGTGTCGATCATGTGGCTTCTGACCGGTGAAGGCGAAGGCATGGATGCTCCGGTCGAAGAAGGTGAAGGCGGCATGGAGTTGTCTACCGCAGTCGCTGAGTTGCGCGCCATTCGCGGGGAAATGCGCGCCTGCGCCGAGCGTGCGGCGCGGCTTGAGAAGAAAATGCGCCTGATGTTGGAGCAGAAGCATTGAGCGAACCCCGGGAGGTGCGGATCAAGCGTATGAAAATGCGCTCGATGCGGCGTGGAATCAAGGAAATGGATATTATCCTGTCGGCCTATGCAGATCGCAATCTCGCCGACATGGACGACGCTGGGTTGGATGTCTTTGACGCGCTGCTTCATGAAAACGATCAGGATCTTTATCAATGGGTGACAGGGCAGGTGCCGCCGCCTCAAAAGTTCGCAGATCTTGTGTCGAACATCGCGCAAACTTTTCAGAAGTAAGGGACATTCCAACTTAACTGAATTTTCGGACTTTCCATTCATCGTGTCCCAAACAGCACGACTGAATCGGAGGGTCGGATGAGTATGGAAATGCAGGTCTCCGGACCGGGAACCAAGGGCTTTATGACCAGCTATCTTGAGGCGCTGGCCCTTGTGGAACGGTTGCACAGGTTGCTGTTGGACGTCATCAAGGATGAGTTTGAGCGCGTCGGCGTGTTGGAAATCAACGCTGTACAGGCGCTGCTGCTGTTCAACATTGGTGATCATGAGGTCACGGCGGGTGAATTGAAAAGCCGCGGCTACTATCAAGGCAGCAATGTCAGCTACAACCTCAAGAAACTGGTTGAGATGGGATACATGCACCACCAACGGTGTGAGATCGACCGCCGATCCGTGCGCGTGCGCCTGACGCCGCGTGGCAGGGAAATCCGCGATATCGTTTCCGATCTGTTTGCGCGCCAAGCCGAAGGTCTTCAGGGCAGGGGGGTGTTGGAACTGGAAGGGATTGAAGACATCACGACATCGCTACGCCGCGTCGAGCGGTACTGGACCGATCAAATCAGATATATCTACTGATGAGGGCGGGCTTCGGACAGAACGAGACTGTCTAGTTCTCGGATCAGTTTGCGGGTCATGGCCTCTGCGTAGGCCTCAAACCCCAGGGCGACTTCAACGAATGCGTTTGGACCGGATATAACCCACGCATTGTAATATGCCGAAAGTTCTCCAACTTGCACATAGCGCCTGTCTCCTGAACTTGGATCATCCGCACCAATAACTAGCCCGTTGATCGTAACACCGCTGTCGCGCAAGGCTGTTCGCACATCTCGCGGATGAGGTCCGAGGTTGTGTTTGCCGTCACCGGATAAATCCAGGGTGCGCCGCCAGCATGTTCTTTGCTGGTTCAGCAGGTCCACCCCAAACACCATAGCAGCGCCCACTGCCGTCCCTTGGGCCGTCGCCTTTCGCGAGGTTTGGAAAAGGCGCTGGCTGATTGCATTCAGATCGGCAGCGGTTTGAATTTCGGTCCAGTTCAGTAGCATCCTCTCATGCCCTGGTTCCGTCCATTCAAAAATCGCCAACCGCATGGATGTTGAACCGTTCGCCAGCATCAGTTGGCTTACTTCGGGATCGCGCAGAGCAGCAGCCAAACCTTCGACCTGCAACCTGTATTCACCGCTATCGACAGATGCCGAAACATCCAGACCCAAAGCCAAGGCATGCCGGCATTGTGCAAGGGCGGGCTCTGAAAACAGGCAAAACAGAATGACCAGCAGGCGCGCCGTCATTGGTCGTCGACCTGTACTGAACCAATTTGCAGCCCGCTCAGTTCCCGCTCCAGTTTTTTACGCATCGCGCGTTCGAAGTCTTCAAAGCCTTGTGCGACTTCCAGAAAGGCGCCCGGGCCATGCAGGACGTTGTTTTCGAAAAAAGGGATGAGAAAAAGTTCCCCTTCGAAATCAGCGGCGTTTATCACCAGGCCATTGACGACGATGTCATGGTCAAAGAACCGTTGATACGCGATTTGGGGTCCATAGCCGTCATTGTTGGACCCGTCTCCTGACAGATCTATGGTGTGAAATAGACAGGGAGGCGCGCTTTGGAATAGTTCTGCCCCGAACCGCAAAGCGTGCCCCATGGCCGTTGCCAAGCCTTCATTGGACCGGATCGACTGACTTATCCGGGTCGCCGCAGCCGCAAGATCTCTGTGATTTTCGATCAAGTGCCAGTCGAGGATAACGTGCTGGGTACTTTGCCCGCTCCATTCATAGACGGCCAATGCAACAGGTAGAGGAGATGAGAAGAAAGCTTCTTGCACTTCAGGTGCCAGAAGTGCCGCAGCCAGTCCCTGTCGCTGCAAAATGTCTTCCGCGTCGTCGACCGAAACTGAAATGTCCATCGCCAGGGCCAGTGCCAAACGGCACTGCTCGGCCTGGATTGGGCTGGTCACAAGGGCCAGCCCCAGTGTTATGACCCACCTGATCACCAGTGGCCAGTGCTCTCCATGCTGGCCCAGGGCTCGGCCGGCTCAAGCGCGTCGCCATTTTGCAGCAACTCAACCGAGATGTTGTCAGGTGAACGGACAAACGCCATGCGCCCATCGCGAGGAGGGCGATTGATGGTCACGCCATTGTTCTGCAAATGCTGGCACACTTCGTAGATGTTATCGACACCATAAGCCAAGTGTCCAAAATGACGGCTGTCGCTGGGCAGGTCATCATCGCCATCCCAGTTGTACGTCAGCTCAATCGGAGCGTCTTCCTGGCCGGGAGGGGCCATGAAAATCAATGAGAACCGCCCCGCTTCGCTGTCATACCGACGCGTTTCCTTGAGACCCAAAAGCTCATAAAACGCTATGGATTTTTCCAGATCCTTCACCCGGACCATAGTGTGCAGATATGTCAGCGCCATTGCGGCCATCCTTTTTCGATTAGTTTTGCCAGCAACTTAGCGCACTGGTTTGATGTGTCGAGAGCGCCCTGCGACCGAAATCAAAAATTGCGCAGGTTGCGGCATATATCGCGGTTCCGATGCTGCGATTAGCGAGATATAGTAGAAGGCGACTCATTGCCAGAAAGGAAGATTTCATGCCGCTGTCCGCCGACCACCAGGCCGAGATCGAAGCGCAACGCGCCCAATCGCATCCAACACGTCGCGTCGTTTCAGCGGGAATGGAAGACCATTTGTACACCGCTCATCAGGTTCTGGACCACGGCTTTGTCCGCGTGATCGACTATATGGGCGATGACGCAGCGATCTGTCAGGCAGCCCGTGTTTCTTACGGCAAAGGCACCAAATCGGTTCAGAACGACGAAGGACTGATCCGGTATTTGATGCGGCACTGGCATTCGACCCCGTTCGAAATGTGCGAGGTCAAACTGCATGTAAAACTGCCCGTTTTCGTGGCGCGTCAGTGGATTCGGCATCGTACGGCCAATGTGAACGAATACTCAGCGCGTTATTCGATTCTGGATCGCGAGTTTTATATCCCCGCACCCGAACATGTGGCAGCACAGTCTGAGGTGAACAATCAGGGTCGCGGATCAGCGTTGGAAGGCGAAGAAGCCGCCCGTGTCCTGGAAATCCTGAAAGCTGACAGCACCCGCTGCTACGACAATTACGAGGCCATGATCAGCCAGGATGGGCAACAGGGTCTGGCGCGTGAACTGGCCCGGATGAACCTTCCTGCGAATATCTACACACAGTGGTATTGGAAGGTCGACTTGCACAATCTGTTCCATTTCCTGCGTCTGCGTGCGGACCCTCATGCGCAATACGAAATCCGCGTATATGCGGATGCGATGTGCAAGATCGTCGCCGACTGGGTGCCGTTTGCTTACAAAGCGTTCGAGGATTACCGGTTGGGCGCAGTCAACCTTTCCGCGCAGATGGTGGAGAGCCTTCGGAACATGTTGGCTGGCGAGACGGTCACGCAAGAAAACTCTGGCATGACTGCCCGTGAATGGCGCGAGTTCGAAGCGATCATTCGTAAGTAATGCGCATTAACGCATAGCACTTGTCTATACATTGTGTCATGGAATCGTTACGTTGGTTCCATGACCCATGTTTTTAAAACTGCTTTTTGTTTGGTCTTTGGCCTAGCTTTGCCAGCGCAGTCTCAGTCTCCTATCGCTGAAATTCTCTGTGAGCCGACGCCCCGGTTGCACCAGAAATTAAAAGGCCAATTTGCGTCCAAGCGCGTGGCCACTGGCGTTCGTGGACCTGAACAAATCATGGAAGTTTGGTCAAACCAGCGCGGCGATTGGACGATGGTAGTGACCTATGCGACCGGCACGTCCTGCATCGTTGCCATGGGCGACAACTGGTTTTCTCACGACAGGTCAAAGCCCGCGCGAGGGTAATGGAACAATTCCGGTGGGGGGCGGGTGACGGCCGGAAATTGGCCGTCATCCTGAAATTTTTCACTCCGCGCGAGGCGGGTGGCGTTACAACGGCTTCAAATCAGCTGCCATTTGGCGGCCGTCGCGTCCGTCCTGCAACTCGTATGAGACTTTTTGATTGTCTGCGAGTCCGGTGAGGCCGGACCGTTCTACGGCCGAGATATGAACAAACACATCCTTGCCCCCCTCATCAGGGGCAATAAACCCATAGCCTTTCGTGGTATTGAACCATTTCACGGTGCCGGTTGGCATGTCCCGTGTCTCCTTCTACTTACGCATTGTCCCACAAATTGGTGGGGGCTGTGGTTGGCGTCATCGTAAACCCAACTGTTTCGCGTTTGCAGAACAGTCCAATTTACATGTTTCACCTTTTTCAACATTGCACGGTGAAGTAAAAAATCAAGAATAACTGCCAAAAACGGGCGTGATTGCCTAAAATCGAAGCACGAGCGGGAGTATCAAAAAGATGAAGCTTTATGGGTTAAAGACTTGCGACACGTGTCGTAAGGCTCTGAAATCGTTGCCAGATGCAGAGCTTGTTGATGTCCGGCAGGATGGTGTTCCGGGCTCTGTGCTGTCGCAAGCTTTTGTCGAGTTCGGCAATGCTCTGCTCAATACCAGGTCAACCACTTGGCGCGGTTTGGACCAGAGCCAGCGCGAAAAAGCACCGATGGAGCTGCTAAAAGAACACCCGACGTTGATGAAGCGCCCGTTGATCGAGAAGGACGGTAAGCTTCTGTTGGGCTGGACCGCTGAAACCCGCACCCAGCTTGGCATTTCCTAAATGGGTGCTTATTTGCCCAAGATCAGAAGTGAGGATTTTCAATGCGCAATGCCGCAATGATTTTGGGCGTTATTGCCGGGCTGATCGGTATGATCGTCGGTTTTTTCGGGTATGCCAAAGTGGTTGTCGTCGACCATGTTGGCGAGATTGATGGGGTTTTAAGCCAGGTCGATAACCCTGGCCTGATCCAGGCCCTTTCGATTATCGCGCCCTTGCTGGCGATTGCCGGAGGGGCAATGGCGCCTGCGCGAGCTCTGATTGGTGGGGTTTTGCTGCTGATTTCAGCCGGTGCTATGTACTATGCGTTTGGGTTTGGTGTCTTCACCATGTTCCCGATCGCATTCGCCAGCGTTGCGGGCTTCCTTGGGCTGGCGGCAGGAAAACCGGACCAGCCCAAAGCACATTTCTAGATCATTTCAGGCGCAGGAGGCGGTCCAGCGAAAGCGGTCCTGCGCCGTTGATCACAATGACCAGCATCAGGAAGGTCCACAGTGTGCGCTGATCCATGATAGAGGGAGCCGCGTCGAACAGGCTGCCCAGTTTCACGCCGTGGCCGGTGACGTCAACCAGGGTTTGCACCCATATGAATCCAATCATTCCCAACGCGGCAAGGCGTGTGAAAAGCCCAACCAGCAGCAGGGCAGGCAGAACAAATTCAGCGACTGTTCCGAAGAAAATGACGATACGCTGGAAGAATGTCATCTGCGAAACATCCCACAGCACCGCTTCCGCAGCCTTGGGGAAAATCTGGCCGAAGGCTCCGCTGGATGGCGAAAAGATCGAACCGTCGATCTTCAGCATGGCTGAGTTCCAGTAGTAAACCAACAGAACTGCAATGAAGACCAGCCGCGCAAGTGTCGGAGTCAGCCAGTTGGACGCATTGTCCACCTTCTCAAGAGCAGAGTTGTGAAGTGAGATCAGGGCAGTCATGTCTTCGGCCTTTCGATAGTCACGGAAGTTACAGCACCGCCCTGCAAAAGCAGTGCCAGAGTGGTTCCCAGGTCAAACTCGGGTGCCTCGGCAGCGGCTTTTTCGAACGCTGCACCGATTGTGTCCCCGTTTTGCATATGGCCAATCCAGTCGGCCCCGCCTGACGGCAGCAAATGAGGCTCAGGATCGTATTCAGGGCGCGTGATCAGTACGTCCTCGGCGCGCGCCTGAGGTTTTGGCGCGTCGGCTTCGGAGTTGAAACGCCAGATCGAATGAATCGGCCAGTCCGATCGGATCACGTGCATGGCTGGGGCAAATTGCAATCGCGCCTGCATCACCTGTTCAGGATCAACTGCCAATGCATCTGCGGGTGCAGGTTGACTGTCTGCCGCGTGGTAGGACCGGCGCAAGGCCAATTCCAACCGGGCAATGTCGGGCAAGTATCCAAGATGGGCAAGCTGCTGCATTCCGGCCAGAAAACCAGGAAATGCCTCGCCATAGAACATCATGAGCGGAGATGACGGGGGATGTTGGCGCAGGAATATCCCGGCCAATCCGTCCATGTTCTGCGGGCCCAACAGCTTGGTGATAACGGGGAAGGCCTGATGCATTGCTTCGGTCAGGGAAACCGCGACGTTGTTGCGGTACACACTAAACCTGCGGCCCGCCGGTTGCGCCTCAGCGTCTAACAACCCATCTGGAACCGGCGCGGACGCATCCATCATGGCGGCGCGAAACTCGGACTGGGACACGCTCATGCCGGTACCTTGTCCAGTGCGGCCTGAGCGCGAACCGCTTCCTCGCGCAAAACCGGCCAGTCGGGAACATCGGTGTCCCATTCGACCAGCAGCGGCTTGGGACCGGATTGTTCAAGGACGTAGTCTAGCAAGGCCCAGACCGGATCAACGACCTCGCGCCCATGACTGTCGATCAAAAGCGGATGGCCGTGGTCGTCTTCGTCTTCGTCATGGCCGCCCAGATGGATTTCGCCCACTTTCTCAAGCGGATAGGCGTCGATGTAACCTTGCGGCGAGAAGTCCAGATTAGTGGCAGCGACAAAGACGTTGTTCACGTCCAGCAACAGGCCGCAACCAGTGCGTTGGGCAATCTCGCGCAGGAAATCGGGCTCGGACCAAGTGCTTTCTTCAAAAGCCAGATAGCTGGATGGGTTTTCAAGCAGCATCTGTTGACCAACGGTGTCCTGCACCTGATCGATGTGCTCGCAGACCCGTGTCAGCGTCTCGTCCGTGTAGGGAAGCGGCAAGAGGTCGTTGTAAAAGTGGCTGTCATGGGTGGACCAGGCCAGATGTTCGGAAAAACTGGCCGGCTTCAGCCAGCCGACCAGATGTTTCAGGCGGGCCAGATGTTCGGGGTCCAATGGGCCTTCGCCACCGATGGACAGGCCAACGCCATGGACCGAGATCGGAAAGTGTTCTGAAAGGTGGCGCAGTTGCGCCAAGGGGCGTCCGCCATCGCCCATGTAGTTTTCGGCATGGACTTCCAGCCACGAAACGGGCTGTGCATGGTCAAGTATCTGAGCGAAGTGTTGCGGCTTGTACCCCACGCCCGGTGCAGCGGGCAGGCGGTTCGAGCGGAGCGCATCATCCAACATGGGTCAGTTCCTTGATCACGAAAGGGAAGGGCGGGCGAACTGGCCCGCCCCCTTGATCCGTTTGGTCGACCTTATGCCGGCAAGTCGCGGTCCTGGGCTTCCAGTGAACCTTTGCGCGGTGTGCCGTCTGCCTGTGCCGGAAGTTCGATATCCGCGCAGGTACCAGCGTCAACCAGCGTCCATGCGTTGCCTTGATAGTCAACGGTCGAGGTGCCCGCACATGTGGTGCCGGGGCCTGCTGCGCAGTCGTTCTGACCGGCCAAAGACACGCCATAGCACTTTTCTTTGGCTTGTGCGGTTGCTGTGGTTGCAGCACCCGATACGGCGGCTGCGACTGCGGTTGCGATAACCAGGGATTTAGCTGTGTTCGACATCTCGGTGATCCTCTTGATGACTGGGTATGTCTGCTTGTGACACTGATAAAACTAGTGGCTTGTCGGCCAGAGTTAAATTCACGAGCCCGTGTCTCACAAGCGCGTCAGGGGGCGGCATGCCCTCTTGAAGCCTAATGCATTGTTTTTGATGAAGAAAGGGTGAAATGTTACAATCCGGCCCCGTTTTAAGGGCCGGATTGCCAGAGATATACCGCTGAATGTTACAGCTGATCCGGGGGGGTAGATGCCTGCGACAGCTCATTTGTTACAACATCAAGCGGTTGAACCTGTGTCTGTTTTTCACCCAGACGCCGGACGCTGACAGTGCGTTCTTCAACCTCGCGGTGACCAACGGCCAGAATCACGGGCACTTTACCGACTGAGTGCTCGCGGACCTTATAGTTGATCTTTTCGTTGCGAATATCGGCCTCGGCACGCACACCTGCAGCGCGCAGGGTTTCAACAACTTCGGCAACATAGGCGTCGGCCTCGGAAGTGATCGAGGCGACCACGACCTGACGCGGCGCCAGCCAGAAGGGCAGCTTGCCGGCGTGTTCTTCGATCAGAATGCCGATGAAGCGTTCGAATGAACCCAATGTTGCCCGGTGCAGCATCACAGGGCGATGTTTGCCGCCGTCCGCTCCGATATAGGTGGCGTCCAGACGTTCGGGCAGAACAAAGTCCACCTGATGCGTCCCGCATTGCCAATCCCGGCCGATTGCGTCGGTCAGAACAAATTCGAGCTTCGGACCGTAAAACGCCCCTTCTCCGGGGTTGAGTTCAGGTTCGATCCCTGCGGCACGTGTTGCGCTGAGCAAAGCAGCTTCGGCCTTGTCCCACACCTCATCCGACCCAGAGCGTTTTTCCGGTCGATCCGAGAATTTGACCGAGAAGTTTTCGAATCCGAGGTCTTTATAAATCCCGGACAAGAAACGAATGAACTCGGCAGTTTCGGATTCAATCTGATCTTCGGTGCAGAAGATGTGACCATCATCCTGCGTAAAGCCGCGCACGCGCATGATACCGTGCAAGGCGCCCGAGGGCTCATAACGGTTGCATGATCCGAATTCTGCCATCCGCAGAGGCAGGTCACGATAGGATTTCAAACCCTGATTGAAAATCTGCACGTGGCACGGACAGTTCATCGGTTTCAGGGCATTTATCGCCTTTTCCCGCGCATGTTCTTCGTCCACTTCGACGATGAACATGTTTTCCTGATATTTGTCCCAGTGACCCGAGGCTTCCCATAGTTTGCGGTCAACGACCTGAGGGGTGTTGACCTCGACATAGCCGCCCTTGCGTTGCTGGCGGCGCATGTAGTCCTGCAATTGCGTGTAGATGGTCCAACCGTTGGGATGCCAGAAGATCTGCCCGGGGGCCTCTTCCTGCATGTGGAACAGGTCCATTTCACGACCAAGCTTGCGGTGGTCGCGTTTGGCAGCCTCTTCCAACATGTGCAGGTGGGCTTTTAGCTTTTCCTTGCCGGTGAAGGCCACGCCATAGATGCGTTGCAACATCGCGCGGTCACTGTCACCACGCCAATAGGCACCAGCGATGGACATCAGCTTGAAGGCGTCGCCCGGCACCTGACCGGTGTGCTGCAGGTGTGGACCTCGGCAGAGATCCTGCCAGTGACCATGCCAGTACATGCGCAGCGGTTCGTCGCCCGGGATGGATTCGATCAATTCGACCTTATAGGGTTCGTTGTTGGCCTTATAGAATTCGATCGCGCGGTCACGGTCCCAAACCTCGGTGGTCACGGGGTCGCGCTTGTTGATGATCTCTTTCATCTTTTTCTCGATCAGGCCGAGATCTTCGGGCGTGAACGGTTCGGCCCGGTCAAAGTCATAATACCAGCCGTTTTCGATGACTGGGCCGATGGTGACCTTGGTGGCAGGCCAGATTTCCTGAACGGCGCGCGCCATAATATGGGCCAGATCGTGGCGGATCAGCTCATTGGCCTGATCTTCATCCTTCATGGTGTGGATTGCGATCTGCGCGTCGGCTTCGATGGGCCATTGCAGGTCCCAGTGGTGGCCGTCAACGGTGGCCGAGATAGCCTTTTTGGCCAGCGAGGTCGAGATATCGGCTGCCACCTGCGCGGGCGTAATGCCTGCGTCATAAGATCGTGCATTGCCATCGGGGAAGGTGAGTGAGACGGATTTTGAATCCAAGGCCATGGTTCGGCTCTCCTCGTCGGTTTGGCGCCCACTGAACGCCCGGTTGCGGGTTATGTGTGTTGGGTCGATTTGGCAGGTAGGGGGTCTGGTGTCAAGGGCAGGAGCGAGGGGCCAGCCCCTCGCGCACCCCGAGGTATTTAGAGCCAGATGAAGAGGGATCCGGGAATTGCACTTGGGTACGTGGCGTGCATGATGCTGCGAAAGGAAAGAGGATTTCATGGCAACGACAAGTTTTCTGGAGACGGCGCAGGGCCGTCGGTTGGCCTATCACAAAAGCGAGGGCGCGGGACCGACCATCGTTTTCCTGGGCGGTCTGAAGTCTGATATGGAGGGCACCAAGGCCGTGCATCTGGAGGCCTGGGCGCAGGCGCGGGGACAGGCGTTTTTGCGGTTTGATTACTCCGGGCACGGTGAAAGCTCGGGGGAATTTACCGATGGCTGTATCGGCGATTGGCATGAAGACACCGTTGAGGCGGTGGCGGCGCTGACCGATGGCCCATTGGTCGTCGTAGGGTCTTCGATGGGCGGATGGCAGGCATTGTTGCTGGCCAAGACGCTGCCAGATCGAATTGCGGGCATGGTCACAATCGCCGCCGCGCCGGATTTTACCGAGGACGGGTATTGGGCGGCATTCAGCGATGAACAAAAAGCCGCTTTAGACAGCGTTGGTCATGTCGAACTGCCCTCGGACTACATGGAGCCCTACATCATTACCAAACGAATGATCGAGGACGGACGGCGGCGATTGGTCCTTAGAGACCCGCTTTACCTGCCCTTTCCGGTGCGTTTCCTACAGGGAACAGCGGACACGGCGGTGTCGACGGAAACTGCGGTGCGGTTGCTGGATCACGTGACCGGGCCGAACATGCGCTTGCTGCTGGTCAAGGACGCAGACCATCGCTTTTCGGACGGGCCCTGTCTGGGGTTGATCGAAAACGCGGTTTTAGATGTGTTGGGAGCTAACTAATGCGGCGCTTTGGTTGGGTTCTGGGGCGGATTCTTCTGGCACTGATTGTCGTCGGGGGTCTGATCTTTTGGTTCGGACCGCGAGAGGATGTCGACCTGAATCCAAGCTTTGAGTCCCGCAAATTTGGCGAAGGGGTGCAGGTCTATTTTGAAAGCACCGAGGCGTCGTTTGATGATATCGTTACGGGCGTCGAAAAACGTGTGATCTGGCAGGACGGCTTCAAAGAACAACGCACACCTTATTCTGTTCTATACATCCACGGATTTTCAGCCAGTTCCGAAGAAATCCGGCCCGTTCCAGATCTGGTGGCTGACGCACTTGGAGCAAATCTTGTTTACACGCGATTGCAAGGCCACGGCCGCGATGGGCCCGCCATGGCGGAAGGCACGGCAACGGGCTGGATGCAGGACACAGCCGAAGGTCTGGCTGCGGCGCGCGCTGTTGGGGAAAAGGTCATCGTCATCTCGACCTCGACCGGCGGCACATTGGCGGCGGCGGTGGCGCTGGACGCCGACCTTAGTCAGAATGTGGTCGGGATGGTTTTTGTATCCCCGAATTTCGGGGTGAACACCGCGGCGGCATGGGTGCCGACATTGCCTTGGGCGCGGCATTGGCTGCCGTTGCTTATGGGGCAAGAAAGGGATGTATCAGGGCCGGATCCAGAAAAGAACAAGTATTGGTCCGCTGTCTATCCCTGGGAAGCCGTCGTACCGATGTCCGTTCTGGTGGATACGGTTTATGCACTGGATTTCTCGCAGGCATTGGTACCTGCGTTGTTCTGGTTCTCGGACGACGATCAGGTTGTGCGCCCCGACAGGACACATAAGGTCGCCGAGGCCTGGGGTGCTCCTGCAACGGTCGAGTTGGTCAAGATGGGGCCGGGGGACGATCCCGCGTCACATGTCATCGCAGGGCGGCTGATGTCACCGGGGCAGACCGATGCCGCCGTCACGGGTATCCTGGAGTGGTTGAAAGAGCTTGGGGTTCAGTGAAGCCAGATCAGAGGTAAGGAGATAGAATGCGAAAACCGGGAAGCATGTGGAGCCTCGAGACTTTGGGTCGCGTCCGCTTGTCCCGGCACTTCTTCATGCGTGACTTTCTGTATTCCGAGATTGGCAATTTTCACCAGCAACAGAACATCCCTGACAACCCGGATCTGGCGATTGAAACAGGGTGTGCGTTTTGCGAAACCCTGCTGGACCCGTTAGAGGAAACCTTTGGCCGCATTGCCGTGCGGTCAGGGTACAGGTCGCCGTCGCTAAACCAGTTCGGCAATGAAAACCGGCTAAATTGCGCCCACAATGACAATCCGTTGGAATGCCATATCTGGGATCGCGGCGAAGGCGATGCGCGGATCGCCGGAGCGTCAATCGTCATCCCCTGGTTTGCGGATCAATACGGGCAGGGGCGAGACTGGCGGGATTTAGCGTGGTGGATGCATGATCACCTGAACTATTCCGAGATTTGGTTCTTTCCGAAACTTTGCGCGTTCAATCTTGTGTGGCGGCCCAAACCAATGCGCAGGATTGACAGCTACATTGCCCCGCGCGGATGCTTGCTAAAGCCGGGTGCCGAACCCGGTGAAGACAAATCCGAGCGCCAGAGGCGTTACGTGGATTTTCCCGCATTTCGGGCCCTCGCCTATCCGTAAAGTTTCCCTTGCCCGGCCGTGGCAAACCTTCCATCCTGAAGAAAAAGCAAAGAGTTCGGAAAACCGAGCAAATGGAGGCCCCTGCGTGATCGAGCCGCTGGTGTTCTTGCCTGGATTGATGTGTGATGCCCGACTGTTTCGCCCGCAGATCGAGCTGTTGTCCCGTACGAGGGCGGTGACCGTTGCGCCCATTTCTGGTGGCGAGCGCATCGAAGAAATTGCTTCGGGGTTATTGGACCAACTGCCGCATCGCTTCGCGCTGGCCGGACTCAGCATGGGTGGGGTCGTGGCTTTGGAATTGATCCGGAGAGCGCCGGAGCGAATTTCACGCCTGTGTCTGATGGCGACTGACGCTCAGGCCGATACACCGCAAATAGCCGCCAGTAGAGAAGATCTGATCATCGCGGCCCAAGGCGGGCGGTTGGAAGACGTGATGCGCAAACTTGTGGGGTCGGACGCTCTGGCACCGGGGCCGAAGCGTATTCCCATTCTCAATGATCGTTTGACGATGGCCGAGGGGCTGGGCTCTGAGGTATTTGTGCGTCAGATGCGGGCATTGCAGCGCCGCCCGGATCAGCAGGCCGCTTTGCGGAAAATCAAGGTTCCTACCTTGGTTCTGTGCGGCACGCATGACACTCTGACACCGGTTCGACGGCATTCCTTTATGGCCGATCTGATACCAGAGGCTGAGATACTTGTTCTTGAAAACGCGGGACACCTTTTGACCCTGGAAGCGCCAGATCAGGTCAACGAAGCCTTGCACACCTGGCTGAGTGCACCACAGCGTTTCGATTACGGATAAAGTGCGGCACGTTCGTCTTTGGATATCACGACGGGCGCCGCGACGGGTTCGCCGGTTTTCCTGTCGAAAAACGGTGTATTCTTCCAACGGCCAGACAGACGCGAAATCGCAACACGGCGTATCAGTCCGAAAGCGGCGAAGCTAATCTTTTCGTGCTTTTGTTTGCCATTGGGCCGAGGCACAAATCCACGGGTTGTGACAGGACCCAAATCAGAAATGTCATCGGTGATCCTGCGCACCAGAAAACCGGCAAAGGGAAGTGATGCCCCTGGTGGCGTTGTCGCCAGCGGTGTGTTGCAGCAGTTGGCATACCATCGCAGCATGCCATTGGGGCTGAGCTTCATGACCGCCAGGAATTGGCCGCCAGCGGAAATCTCAATTTCATCAGGCGCCATCTGCAGAATATCGACGGCTCCGGGCGCGGGGTCCGGTTGTTTGAAGTACAATTGCGCGGCCCGGCAATCGTGGCAGAAACACTCGACATGCGTCCCTTGCCGGACACCCCTTGCCGATATGCGCCCCTGCAGACTGCCGCACCGACAGGAAAAGGCGAGACCGCTATGCGCAGGCTCGCTCATGTCGCTCAGGCTACTTTGTTGGTATTCGCGGCGCGTCGGCGCGTCTTGCGGCTGTTTTCATTCATGAAATCAATCACAAGCGGGCGGATGTTGTCACGCCAACTGCGGCCTGCGAATATGCCGTAATGGCCTGCGCCGGGTTCCACATGGCTTGCCTTCTTGCTGTCGGGCAGGCCGGTGCACAGATCAAGCGCGGCGATACACTGACCAGGGGCCGAAATGTCGTCATTTGCCCCTTCGACCGTTTTCACTGCAACATTGGTGATCTTGGACATATCCACCTTGTGGCCAGCTACGACAAACTCGTTCCGGGCAATCTCGCGGTTCTTGAAGACGCGCTCGACGGTCGACAGGTAAAACTCGGCGGTCATGTCCATGACTGCCAGATATTCGTCATAGAAGCGATTGTGCGCATCCAAATCCGAGGCTTCCTCGCGAATGACACGTTGAATCTGATCCGAAAACGCCTTGGAGTGCCGTTCGGCGTTCATGGACATGAAAGAGGCCAGCTGCAACAGGCCGGGATAGACCATGCGGCCAACGCCTTTGTATTTGAAGCCAACACGCTGGATCATCGTCTCTTCCAGCTGCCCCATTGTCACGCGCCGCCCAAAATCCGTCACATCGGTTGGGGTCGCATCCGGATCAACCGGCCCACCGATCAGGGTTAGAGTGCTGGGCTGGGCTTTTGGTTCGACTTCGGCCAAATAGGCTGTGGCCGCAAGGGTCAGAGGCGCAGGCTGACATACTGCAACAACATGCGTGTCTGGGCCTAGCTCTTTCATAAAATCGACAAGGTATAGGGTGTAATCCTCGACATCGAACTTGCCGGCAGACACAGGAATATCGCGCGCATTATGCCAATCGGTGATGTAGACTTCGCAATTGACCAAAAGGCTTTTGACAGTCGAACGCAGCAGCGTTGCATAGTGGCCCGACATCGGGGCGACAAGCAGCACCTTGCGCGGTTGTTCTTCGCGGCCGTTGACGCGAAAATGGACCAGATCGCCAAACGGGCGTTCCAGAACCGTTGTAATTTCGACCAGATGGTCTTTGCCGTCTTCGCAGGTGAAAGTGCGGATGCCCCAGTCGGGCTTCACAACCATGCGTTGGAAGGTGCGTTCTGTCACCTCGCCCCAGGCCGCCATCCAGTTGAAAGCGGGGTTGGGAACCATGGAAAACATCGGGTAAGAGGCCATCGCGCTGGCTGTGGCACCAAGCCATTGGTTGGTGTTGCGCATGGTTTCCATAAGGTCGTAGGTCATCATATAGCGCATAAATGGGGCCTCCTGAGTGTCAGTCTGATAGTTCGGACCATTCGTCGCTTTGCCCCCCAGCACCCACGACGTTATTCTGCATAGCAGCGAGGTTAGGGGGGAATTGTTAAAATGACAACAAGTGAAGACCAAATGCCAGACGTATCAGACGAACACATTGAACGCCTTAAAGAAAATATGGAAAAGGTCGAGCAACTCTCGAAGCGTTTGATTGAGGTCATGGCTACTAAAAAGCCTCACACACCTGCATTAGATGGCCCGAATCAAGAGCTTTTCGCACGAGCAGCAACGGCATATTGGGCCGAAGCTTGGCAAAATCCCGCCAAACTGTTGGAGCAGCAGATAGAATTCTGGGGAAAGTCTGTTCTGAACTTTGCTGAAGCGCAGCGTGCGTTGACAAAAGGCGAAGCGGATGACGAAATCTCCTCCCCCGGAGACAAGCGCTTCTCGAACCCCTTGTGGGAAACCAACCCCTATTTCCGTTTGATCCGTCAACAATACCAAACCAACGCCCAGGCTATTGCGCAAGCTGTCGCTTCGGTCGACGATCTTGATACCAAGGACAAGCGGCGCTTGCAGTATTTCTCGCAGCAGATCATCGACATGATGGCGCCGACCAATTTTCTGGCGACGAACCCGGATGCTTTGCAAAAAGCGGTCGAGACAGAAGGCCAATCGTTGATCAAAGGGCTGGAGAACCTTGTTGCCGACCTGGAAGCCAACGATGGCGAACTGGTGGTAAAGCTGGCGGACGAAAATGCGTTCGAGGTCGGCGGAAACCTGGCAACCTCACCGGGTGAAGTGGTCTATCGCAACCGGATGATGGAGCTGATTCAGTACAAGCCTGCGACAGACACTGTCTACGAGACACCAATCGTCCTGTTCCCGCCCTGGATCAACAAGTTTTATATCCTGGACCTCAAAGCACAGAACAGCATGATCAAGTGGATCACCGAGCAAGGCTACACCCTATTTGTTGTCAGCTGGGTCAATCCGGATGAAAGCTATGCCGAAACCGGCATGGAAGATTACATTCAGGACGGCTTTTTGACGGCAATCGACGTTGCCAAGAAGATCTGCAAGGTCAAACAGGTCAACGCGGTCGGCTACTGCATCGCGGGCACTACTCTTAGCCTGACTCTTTCGCTGATGAAGCAGCGCGGGGATAAGTCGGTCAAATCAGCCACGCTGTTCACGGCATTAACGGATTTTTCTGATCAGGGTGAATTCACGCCTTTCCTGCAAAACGACTTCATCGACGGGATTGAGGAAGAGGTGAACAAGGAAGGCGTGCTGCGCTCGTGGATCATGGCGCGCACGATGTCGTTCCTGCGGTCACGCGACCTGATCTATGGACCAGCCATTCGCAGTTACATGATGGGCGAGGTGCCTCCGGCCTTTGATCTGCTCTACTGGAACGGCGATGGCGCGAACCTTCCCGCGAAAATGGCCGTCGATTATCTGCGCGGCCTGTGTCAGCGTAACGAGTTCGCAACAGACGGTTTTGAGCTGTTGGGACACAAACTGTCCGTCAGCGATGTAGATGTGCCTTTGATGGCCGTTACATGCGAAACCGATCATATCGCTGCCTGGAAAGACTGCTACCGGGGCGTTCAGAAAATGGGATCGCGTTCGAAGACTTTCGTGGTTTCCGAGTCGGGCCATATCGCAGGCATCGTGAACCCTCCGAGCAAAAAGAAGTACGGACACTACACCAATCCAGACCTGAAACTGGATTCCGACACTTGGCTTAAGGAGGCAGACTTTCATGAAGGGTCCTGGTGGCCGATGTGGGACGCATGGCTGAAGAAACGGTCCGGGAAACAGGTGCCCGCACGCGTTGCCGGCGATTCGGAATACCCAAGCCTAGCTCCGGCTCCGGGTACCTATGTTTTGGCAAATCCAAACGCCTGATTTCATTTTGAAACTTAAATTTTTCTGCATCGCAGCAAGAAAAAACTTGCAATGCTGCGATGCAGCAATCATATTGTCCTCAAGCTGATGAAGCCCGGGGTGGGCCCGGACCGGCTAAAAGGATTAGGACAATGGCAAAGACCCAAGACTTTAGCGCGATCATGAAAGACATGATGGGCGCATTCCCGGTGGACACCACCGCAATGGAAGACGCATTCAAATCGACCGCTTCGCTGAACGAAAAGCTGTCGGGCGTTGCTTTGGAAGCTGCTGAGAAATCGGCCGAGATCTCGAACAAATGGACCAAGGACACCCTGGCCAAGCTGACCGAGATGTCGAAAGCAAAGACAGAGCCTGCTGACTACGCAAAAGCGGCAACCGATTTTGCAAGCGCGTCGGCTGAAGTCGCAGCTGAAAACCTGGCTGCTTTCGCTGAAATCGCGAAAAAAGTTCAGACCGAAACCGTCGAGCTGCTGATGGCTGCTGGCAAAGACGCTGCAGAAGAAGCAACTGCTGCTGTCAAGAAAGCAACCAACGACGTGACCACTGCTGCTAAGAAAGCCGCAGCGGCCAAGTAAGAACGTCCGCGATAGGCACCTTATCCTCCCTAAAGGTGCAATCGCGTTGGGCAGGTCCATTGACCTGCCCTTTCTTTTTGTGCTGCAGTCGCATAACCTGTGCTGCAACGCATCATCCTTGGGGAGGGTACCCGGTGTCGGACCAAGAAAAACCGCTGCTGATCAAGCGCTATGCCAGCCGTCGGCTGTATAACACCGAGACCAGCGATTACGTGACGCTCGAAGATATTGCGGGGTTTATCCGTGATGGACGCGAGGTTCAGATCATCGACCTGAAAACCGGGGATGATCTGACACGTCAATATCTTCTGCAAATCATTGCTGAACATGAAAGCCGCGGTGAAAACGTACTGCCGGTTAATGTGCTGAACGATCTGGTCCGCAGCTATATGGTGCCGGGTGGGGGTATGATGCCACAATTCCTGCAAAGCTCGTTCGAGATGCTTCGTGAAAGCCAAAGCAAGATGATGGAGAATATGAGCGCCATGAACCCGATGTCGCAGATGCCGGGATTCGACGCGCTGCAAGCGCAGCAACAAGCGTTCCTGAAAGCCATGACTGGTGGTTTGTCCAGCGGCTGGTCCTCGCCTGACGCGGAAGAGGAAAAGGCCGAGCCGAAAGAGGATCTGGACGACATCAAGAAACAACTGGCAGAGCTTCAGCAGAAGCTGTCCAAGCTGAACTGAAATCGAAAAGAAAAGGCCCGCAGTTAAGCGGGCCTGTTTTTTTAGGTGCCATAGACCGGCATCGGGCCGGTCACTTCGCCCACAGAAGCCAGCAGAATATCCGCGATCACATCCAGCTCTTCGCGTGTTAGTCGCACGGGAAGGCGCACGTCGCATGCTTTCATCAGCATGGCGCGGGTTTGGGGAAGCTCGAATTTCTCGGGCAAGAACTGCCAGTTCCAGAATGCACGGGCATTGTCCTCGCTCAGACCAAAGACCTGCACTTTCACACCACGTGCCTCGGATGCGGCGGCAAAGGCGCGAATCTCGGCCTCGTCCATGCCAACAAGATTGAACTGGATCGAGTCGGGCGCTCGCCTTTCAGGTGCCAGCGGTGCGGGAACATCGATATAGGGTGATGTGTTCAGGCGCTCGGCCACATAGTCGTGATTTGCCAGGCCGTCGCGAACACGGCGCGCAAGTTCAGGGATCTGAGGACGGATCACCGCCGCGCTCAGATTGCTGAGACGCAGGTTATACAGCGGCAGTTTGTTCTGCCAGCGGGCAAAGGCCTCTTCCAACTCGGAAGAGTTGTCGCCGTGCGGAGTTTTGTGCTTCTTCCAGTTATGCTCATACGCGCCAGACATGATGACGGCGCGGGCCACCATATCAGCATCATCCGTGACCAGTATGCCGCCTTCGCCTGCGTTGATCATCTTGTAAGACTGGAACGAGAAACAGCCGACCTTGCCAATGGTGCCAATATTGCGGCCATGCCACGTGGTGCCCAGCGAATGCGCTGCGTCCTCGATCACCGGGATGTCGCGCGCGTCGCACAGGTCCATGATGGCATCCATGTCTGACGTATGTCCGCGCATATGGCTGATGATCACGGCTTGAGCGTTGCCCAGCTTGGCCTCGAAATCTACCATGTCGATGCGATAGTTTTCACCCACCTCGCACAGAACCGGAATGCAGTCCGCGTGCACGACAGAAGAGGGCACTGCGGCGAAGGTAAAGCCGGGTATCAGAACGCGTGCGTCGCGAGGCAAATCCAGCGCCTTGAGCGACAGGAACAGCGCGGCCGAGCAAGAAGAAACCGCAAGAGCGTATTTCGAACCCAGCAATTCCGCGAACTCGGCTTCCAGCAAGGCCACCGGGGCATCTTGCGGTGCGGTATAGCGGAACAGATCGCCTGATTGCATCAAGGCGTCGATGGCTTCGCGGGCGGCTGCGGGGATGGGTTCGGCGTCATGAACGTTTGGTGGAAGCGTCATATTTGGTTTTCCCGAATTCTATCTTTGGGAAAGATAAAGCTATTCACGTGGCAAGCCAAGCGCTCATTCCACGCTGCGGCGAGAATTCACCAATCTGTCATAATGTTTAAGTGGATCAGACCCCAAGACGGTCGCGCAGCGCGAACCAGGTCATCGCAAGTACCAGCAGCGGGTTGCGCAGGGCGGGTCCGCCGGGAAAGGGCAGGGCAGGCACACGCGCCATTGTATCGAACCCTTCAGCCTGTCCCTGTATTGCCATGGCCATGAGTTGTCCGGCATGTGTCGCAGTGCCGACGCCATGACCGGAATAGCCCGAGGCCGACAGGATATTTGGTGCCACGCGGGTAAGATAGGGCATTCGCCGCATGGTTATTGCGAGCGTTCCCCCCCAAGCATAATCGATTTTGACATCGCGCAGATGCGGGAAAATCTCGGTCATGGGTTTGCGAACCTTGGCGGCAATATCTGAAGGGAAACGGTAGCCATAGCTTTCGCCGCCCCCGAACAACAGTCGACCATCCGCACTCAGGCGGAAATAGTTCACAACGAACTTGGTATCAGCAACCGCGACATCCTGTGTCAAAACACGTCCGGCATCGCTGCCTAGTGGTTCGGTGGCGGCAATGAAGTTGTTGATGGGCATGACCCGAGAAGCCACAGAGCGATCGAGGTCGCCCAGATAGCCGTTACACGCCAGGATCACATGCTCGGCCCGAACGGTCCCGTTAGAGGTATGGAGTACTGCAGGTCGTGCTTCATCAATCCCGGTGACCTCGGTGTTTTCGTAGATCCGCACACCCGCTTTCGCCGCCGCGCGCGCCAACCCCAAGGCATAGTTCAAGGGGTGAAGGTGCGCCGCGCCCATATCCAGATAGCCGCCTTTGTAAGCCGGGGACGGGCAGAGCGCGCGGCCTGCGTTTTCATCCAATAGCTCAATCTGATCATAGCCATACCGTCCCGACAGATGACCGGCGTGATCATGCAGCTCTTTTTGCTCTGAAGAGCTTAGGCCCAAAACCGCAATTCCGGGTTTCAAGTCGCAGTTGATTTGGTGTTTGGCGATCAGAGACTTGACCAGATCCTTGGCGTCTTCGGCCAAATCCCACAGCTTGGTAGCATCTGCATCGCCAACAAGGCGTTCGAGATCTTCCTGATCCATCCGTTGCGCACTGCCCAATTGGCCACCATTGCGACCGGACGCGCCGAAGCCGACGCGATGGGCTTCGAGTAACACGACGTCGAACCCGGCTTCGGCCAGATGCAGCGCTGCTGACAGGCCGGTGTAGCCACCACCTACAACGCATACGTCTGCTTTAGTATCCTTTGACAGAGCAGGAAAACGATCCATCGGGTTCGCAGTCGCAGCGTACCAACTGGCAGGGTATTCGCCCTTGCGGTCATTCGAATAAAGCAGGTTCACGGCGTGTCTCAGACGTTGATCAACAGATGCTCGCGTTCCCACGGAGAGATGACCTGCAGGAATTCCTCGTACTCAGCCCGTTTCACGATGCCGTAGACGCGGGCAAATTCGGGCCCAAGGACCTCATGCAGGGCCGTAGCCTCGTCAAACAGATCCAGCGCTTCCCCCATGACCTGAGGAATATCCCCTTCGCCTTCATAAGCGTCGCCATAGAATTGGCGGCGGGGGCGCTCCTGTTCGACCAGGCCCAGATAGCCGCAGGCCAGTGACAATGCGATGCCCAGATACGGGTTGCAGTCCATCCCAGCGATACGGTTTTCGACACGGCGCGCCGCGGGGCCAGAAAGCGGGACGCGGATGCCGGTTGTGCGGTTGTCGCGGGCCCATTCCAGATTAATCGGCGCTGCATGGTCTTTCACATAGCGTCGGTAGGAGTTCACATAAGGCGCCATCACGGCCAGGCCGGCGGGCAGATGGTTCTGTAACCCTGCAATAAAGTGGTAGAACGCGTCCGTCTCACCGCCCTGCGGACCGGAGAAGAGATTCTCTCCCGTTTCCATGTCGATGATCGAATGGTGGATGTGCATGGCCGATCCGGGCTCTTCCTCGATCGGTTTGGCCATGAAAGTCGCAAAGCAGTTGTGGCGCAATGCAGCTTCACGGATCAGGCGTTTGAAGTAAAACACCTCATCCGCCAGCTTGATCGGATTGCCGTGACGCAGATTGATCTCTAGCTGTCCGGCTCCACCTTCCTGCGTGATGCCGTCGATCTCGAACCCCTGATGTTCGGCGAAATCATAGATGTCGTCGATCACCGGACCAAACTCGTCCACTGCTGTCATGGAATAGGCCTGTCGTGCCGCCGCCGGGCGGCCAGAGCGACCCATCATAGGCTTGATGCCCTGTGCCGGGTCGACATTGGGCGCGACCAAGAAAAACTCCATCTCGGGCGCGACAACGGGTTTCCATCCCTTGTCGTGATAGAGCTGCACAACACGCTTAAGAACATTGCGCGGGCTGTACGGTATAGGATTGTCGTCCCGGTCATAAGCGTCGTGGATCACCTGTAGCGTCCAGTCTCCGGTCCAGGGCGCAGCGGAGGTGGTCGAGAAATCGGGTTTCAGGATCATATCCCGCTCGATAAAGCCATCTTCACCCGCGGCCTCGCCCCAGCCACCTGTGATGGTCTGGTAGAAAATGCTGTCGGGTAGGTGGAAATACGACTGCTTTGCAAACTTCGAAGCAGGCACAGCCTTACCCCGTGCGATACCAGGCAGGTCCGAGATGATGCATTCAACCTCGTCCAGCCTCTGTCCGTGGAAATACGCTTTGGCGGCGTCCGGCAGTTTATCAGTCCAATCAGCCATCAGGCTCTCTCTTTCTTTAGAAACTCGGCCATTTGGCGCGCGATTCTTGCATTGTCATCGGGTGCAGTTTCACGGTTTGCGGCTGCTCGCATAAGGTTATCGGGAACCACGCCTTTGCCGCGTGTCCGCATCAGGCCCGAAACGAATCCGTTAGAAAATTCTGGATGCGCCTGAACTGTCCAGATCGTGTCTCCATAGGCCAGCATCGCGTTTTCGCAGAATGCATTCCGTCCCAGAACACGAGCCTGATCAGGGAGTTGTACAACCTGATCCTGATGCCAGGCATTTAGCCAGACCTTGTCCCCATCATAGTCATACTCTGTCCGCCCCACGGCCCACCCGCCCGAGAATTTCTCGACCTTGCCACCTAGGGCCTGCGCAATGATCTGGTGGCCAAAACACACGCCAATGAGCGGCCTGCCGCTTTGGTGGATCTCTCGGACCAACGCTTCCAGCGGTGCAATCCAAGGCAGGTCGTCATACGCACCATGGCGCGATCCGGTGATGACCCAACCATCTGCGTCATCGGCTCCGTTTGGGAAGACATTGTCCACAACCGCAAATGTTTCGAAATCAAACCCGTGGCCATCAAGAAGTTTGGGGAACAGAGCGTCGTAATCCCCAAATTCATCCTGCAGCACATCTGGGGTGTGGCCGGTTTGTAGTATGCCGATTTTCATGTGACACCAAATTTGATCAAATTCATTCTAGCTGAGTCCGTGCAGGGCGGCAAGAGGGTCAAACCGCCTCAAGATAGCTCAGCCAGTGTGCCTCTGAAGGAATATTTTCAAATCGGGCAATCTCTTGCCGCTTGGTCATTGCCAGGTACCGGATTAGATCGGCAGGGAACAGGCGGGCGATCAGGGGATCTGCCTCAAACCGGTCTATTGCCGTGGACCAGTCTGGCATCAACTGCGGCAGGTCCGGATGATCGTAGGCGTTTCCGGTGATTGGGGCAGGGGGCTGCAGCCCGTCTTCGATACCTATTAGGGCTGCGCCCAGAACCGCACTCAGCATAAGGTATGGATTGATGTCGCCCCCAGCAACACGGTGTTCAATGCGACGTGCTGCCGGCGCGCCACCCGGAATACGAATGGCCGCGGTTCTGTTCTCGTAGGCCCAGCACGCTCCGGTCGGCGCATGTGCGCCCGGCACAAGTCGCGTGTAAGAATTTCCATGCGGCGCAAAGATCAATGTGCTGCCAGGCATGGCCGCGACACAGCCCGCTACGGCCGACGTCAGAAGCTCTGTGCCTTCGGGCCCGCCATTGTCAAACACGTTACGCCCGTCTTGATCCAGGACCGAGAAGTGCACATGCATCCCATTGCCTGCATCCTCGGCGTAGGGCTTGGACATGAAAGTTGCCGCAAACCCGTGTTTGCGGGCCAGCCCCCGCGTCAAGGCCTTGAAAAGCCACGTATCGTCAGCGCAGCGCATGGCGTCTTGGTGGTTCAGGTTTATCTCGAACTGGCCCACGCCGCTTTCTGAAATGGCAGTCTGCGCCGGGATTCCCATGTCGGCGCAACCGTCATACAGGTCAGTGAAAAACGCTTCGAAGGCGTCCATTTCGGCAACTGATAGAACGGCCTCATGCGAAAGACGGCGACCGGTGATCGGATTCAACGGAGGCTGCGGTTGCGGGCCAGAGGTATCGACCAGAGTGAACTCTAGCTCGGTTGCAGCCAAAACCGACCAGCCACGCTGTGCATAGCGCTCCAACGTGGTGGCCAGGGCATGGCGCGGGTCTCCGGCAAACGGAGTCCCGTCGTCGTCAAAAAGGCTCATTGGAACCAGCGCCGTTTCATTTACAAGCCAGGGAACCGGCACTGGTCCACGTTCCGTCGGGCGTAACACGCCATCGGCGTCGCCTGTTTCAAAGACCAGAGGGCTGCCGTCGATATCAGCACCCCACAGATCAACGTTCAAGGCCGAGAACGGCATCCGCACCGCACCTTTTTCCAGCTTGTCTGCATAATTGGCGGGGACGCGTTTGCCACGCATCTGACCGTTCAGGTCACATGCGGCAACTCGGAAATTGTGCAGGGCGCTCAGGTCCATTGGGGGCTCCGTCGGTACTTTTCCCCCGAGATGTACTTCAATGGATTTGCTTTGTCATCAAATTTGATCAAATTGTGCGGGTAGCAAAAGGGCGTCGACGTAAGTAACGCCGACGCCCTAAAGTTTTCGGTCAGGCGAATGTAACGCCGTTTTCCGCCATCGGCAGGGTCGTGACCTTAACGCCCGTCAGGGCGCGGATCGCATTCGCCAGCGCCGGAGCGGATGGGGGCGTGCCCGGCTCACCCACACCGGTCGGTGATTCAGCCGAAGGAACGATGTGCACGTCGATGGCCTGGATGTCACTGATCCGCAGTGGCTCGTAATCCGGGAAGTTTGTCTGATCCACGGCACCGCTGGTGAGCGTGATCTGATCGCGCATGACGTGGCCGATGCCGTAACCGGCACCACCTTCGATCTGCGCCTTGATCACGTCGGGATTTACGGCGATTCCGCAATCGACGGCACAAGTCACCTTTTCGATGCGAATGCCGCTGTCCACGTCGCCGGACACTTCGACAACCTCGGCAACATACGAACCAAATGACTTGTGCACCGCGATGCCCTGCGCATGACCAGCCGGTGCATTTCCCCAACCCGCCTGTTCGATAGCCAGTTTCAGAACGCCGGCCTTGCGGGCCTGGTCGGCATTGGTCGCATCGTTCAGATGTGCCAGACGGAATTCAACCGGATCACGCCCTGCTGCTTCGGCAGCTTTGTCCATCATGGTTTCCATGACATAGGCCGTATGGGTGTGACCCACCGAACGCCACCACAAAAGCGAGGTCGCCTTGGCCGTGTCGGTCAAACCCAGCGACATGCCCGGGATGGCGTAAGGACTGTCTGCGATACCCTCGACCGAGCTGTGGTCGACGCCGTCATGGACCAGCACAGACTCAAACGGTGTGCCTTTCATGATCGACTGTCCCGCAACCTTATGCTGCCAGCCGACAACGTTGCCCTGACCGTTCAGTCCGACACGGACCTTGTGGCCGAAAGCAGGACGGTAGTATCCACCGCGGATGTCATCTTCGCGAGTCCAGACCAGTTTCAACGGGCGCGTACGATCAGTAAGTACAAAGGCCAAGGCGGCTTCGACCTGATAATCCGCATCCGGAGTGGCGCGGCGACCGAAGGACCCACCTGCAAGCAGTGTCTTGATCTGGATTTTTTCCGGAGGAAGCCGGAAAATCTCGGCGAAGGCGAAATGGGTGATCGTGGGGATTTGCGCAGCGTCGTGCAGCAGGATGCCACCATCTTCGGTTTGTTCGATGGTGCAGTTCATTGGCTCCATCGGGGCATGCGCCAGAAGCGGGAAGAAGAATGTCTCTTCGATCACCGTGTCCGCACCGTCGACTGCCTTCGCAACGGCTGCCATGTCCGCTTTATTCACATTGTGCTGTGGCTCGGCGTCCAGAGCGGCACGAATCTTGGCCTCGATCTCATCCGAATTGCGCGTTTCGGCTGCGGATATGTCCCACTCGACCTCAAGCGCATCACGGGCCTGAATCGCAGCCCAAGTGTTTTCGGCGTAGACAGCGACGCCCGCATTGTTGGGCAGAGTCGCAGCGTTGATGAAGCCCTTAATCTCTTTCGCGACACTATCGTCAAAGCCAGTAACAGTGGCACCGCGCGCCTCAGGGCGTTTGATCATGGCGATCATCTGGTTGGGTAAATGCAAATCCATACCATAGATCGCCTGACCGTTGCCCTTGATGGCTGAATCCTTACGGCGCACATCCGGGTTGCCGATCAAACGAAACTCTGACGGATCTTTCAGGCGCGGCTCTGCCGGAGCTTCGAGCTGCGACGCAGCCGCCACAAATTCGGCGATTGGAGCTTCGTTGCTGCCCGCCTTCACAACACCTTCATCGATCGTCACGCCCGACGCGTCCACGCCCCAGGCTTGCGCGGCGGCTGTGATCAGCATCTCACGCGCAGCGGCACCGGCCTGGCGGTATTGCTGCCATGAGTTGGCGATAGCGGTCGAACCGCCGGTACCCTGGGCCTGACCAAATGCAAGGTTGGCGTAAACTTGGGGGTTAGACGGTGCAAAGTCATATTCGATCTGGTCCATCCGCAGGCCGATTTCTTCCGCAATAATCGTCGGCAGACCGGTCGCTGGGCCTTGACCCATTTCAAAATGCTTCACGATCGCAGTCACGGTGCCGTCGGCATCAATCCGCACAAACGGATTGAGCTGAACGTTCTCGGACGACGCTGCGGCAATCGCGCCATCGGGACGCGCACCAACCAGCAGAACCGCACCTGCGGCAGCTGCACCCTTCAGAAACCCCCTGCGGGAAGTGTTGATAGTCATGAATCAGGCCTCCAGAATTTCAGATGCACGCTGGATACCGGCGCGGATACGTTGGTAGGTCGCGCAGCGGCAGGCGTTGCCGTACATGTATTCGTCGATCTCTTCGGCGCTGGGCTTGGGGTTCTCAGACAGTAGGCCAACGGCCGACATGACCTGACCAGACTGGCAGTATCCACATTGGACGACATCAAGCTCGACCCAAGCTTGCTGGACGGCCGAGCCGATCTTGTCCGCACCGATCGCTTCGATTGTGGTGATCTCGGCATCTTCGACATCTTCGATATACGTCTGGCACGAGCGGACGGGTTCTCCGTTCAAATGCACCGTGCATGCGCCACAAGAGGCAACGCCGCAGCCGAATTTGGTTCCGGTCAGTTTCAGTTCATCCCTGATTACCCAAAGCAAGGGGGTGCCGGGTTCGGCTTCGACCGTATGCGTCTCGCCGTTCAGTTTCAGATTTATGGCCATGAGGGGGTCTCCGTGTTGGCTTGTTGCCCGAGTCGGTAAACTGGCGGGTTTACATGTGGCACAATACTTCGCGCCTGTAAACTCCTGCGTTTACCTAGGGTTTGACCGGCCCCCGTCAATAGGTCTATAGCTCGGGTATGAATGAATGCAGCACACCGAATGCGTCCAAGTCCGCACAGATCATCGAAGCTGCCGTGGCCGAGTTCCAGGAAAAGGGTTTTGCCGCAGCAAGCATGGATCGCATTTCTGCGCGGGCCGAAGTGTCGAAGCGTACGCTGTACAAGTATTTTGAAAGTAAAGAAAATCTGTTCCGGTCTATCGTGATCGAATTGTCCAGCCGTTTTGCCGAGGTGCTGGAAATCCGGTATGAAAAGGGTCGCGATATTCGCGAGCAACTCACCGAGCTGGCTTGGGCCGAGGGACGAATTCTAATGCTGCCGGATGTCATTGCGATGGCGCGGATGGTCATCAGCGAAACCTTGCGCAACCCTGTGCTCGCGGCTGAGGCGCAGGGCAAACTGGATAAGACCGCTACATTTATCGCCATGCTCAAAGATGCGGCTGAAGATGGGCAGCTGAGAATCGACGACCCCGAACAGGCCGGGCAAGAGTTTATCGGCCTGATCAAAGCACGCGCCTTCTGGCCTTTGTTGTTTACCGGCGGAACGCTGACCAAGGCTGAGATGGAGGACACGATCGAAAGCAGTGTTCAGATGATGATCAGCAGATACGGCATCGATCCGGACTTGCCCGCCTCTTGAGCGCACGTGGGTGTCGCGTAGGCCACACATTGCGTCAACAACACTGCACCGATCCAGCTTAACCTTTCGCAATGCGCGGCGGCTTGCGGAAAAAAATAGATGCAGCTATCAAATTCTTCCGAAATCGGCCAATCGGCATTGAAAGAACGTGCGCTTTGCCAACCAGCCCTAACCATCCAACTGCAACTCAATTTGGGGCTCCAGAAGCGGCGGTCCCATGGCGTCTGTCGGCCGCGCGAAATCCTTGGCATTCTGTCCTGATCGAAAAGAACGCGACCCAACATCGGATTTCAAATTATCAATACGACGGCTGACTGCTGATTTCGGTGTTTTCAGTTCTTACGCGGTACGGCGAAGTCCCGAAATCGCGCTACCACTTCAAGGGTTAACAGTGAGCTCTTGGGTGACAATTTTCGTAAGTGGAACATCATATCAATTTTGGTATGAGTATGAGCACAAAAAAGCAATGGGAATGCAAAGCAAAACAGTTCTAACTCTCTACCAGGTTTCTCCAAGGGAACAGATGAGCGATGAACAGTTACGTAAAGCCACCCAAGTGGGAAAACCCCAAGGTCAAGCTCTTTCCGCATCAGGTTGGTTTTACTTGTCCTCCGCATGACTTTGACGCGGCCCCGTCTGATTTCTTGCGCATGGCACCGCGCAGTGTTGGTGTGCACGGCCGTATGCTTCATGTGCCGGACTATGCTCACCGGCTGGATCAACGCAAAAAGAACTTCGGCCTGCTGGAAGAATTCATGGAATGCATGGCCAACAATGGGGCGGACGTCTGTGGGCAGGTCGGTTCAAATTGGGTGCATGCCAGCGGTCTGGGTGTAGAAGGTATCCGTCAGCATATCGAAATGCTGAGCGACAAGTACGAAACACCGTTTCACATGGCAGGCTATTCGATGGTTGAAGCGCTGCGTGATCAGAATGTGGAAAAGGTCGCGCTCAACGCCTGCTATCACAGGGACACTTGGTATCAAGGCACAGTTGGGTTCCTGAAAGAAGCCGGGTTTGATGTGGTCTGGGCCGGTAACTTTTTTGATCAGGGTTGGTTCAACAGCCAGGAAGCGGTCGATGATTGCATTTGGTGTTTTGAAGAAGAGCTGATCTACAAGTCCTTCGATTATACTGCTGACAAGGCCCCCAATGTCGATGCTTATCTGATCAACGGGATGAGCAATTATCGCCGCCCGTCCGACGGTATTGCCCAGCGTCCGGTTCACTATGAAGTCGAACTGGAGAAACGGCTTGGCAAGCCGGTCATTGGCCATGACACCGCGCTTTACTGGCGCATTTTCAAAACCCTGGGCTTGGCTCCGGAAACCCAGCAGGGCAGCCTGCTCTCCTCACTGAAAGACTGAAGCGAATGCACAAGATTGTAGCTCTCTGGGCGATTCCCCGCTCTACCTCGACCGCGTTTGAATGGATGATGCGCCAACGTGGCGATCTGGATTGCCTGCATGAACCATTTGGCGAAGCCTGGTATCAGGGTGAAGACCCAATGTGGCCGCGTTTTCAGGAAGGTGAAGTCACAACCCCCGGCCTGACCCTGGAAAGTGTGTGGGACGATATCAAAGCCCGTGCCGCAAAAGGGCCGGTCTTCATCAAGGATTTCCCACATTATATCAACCATATGTGGGACCCCGAATTCTTGTCGCATTTCACACATGCCTTCCTGATCCGCGACCCGGCCAAGACGATTTCGTCCATGTACAACAAATGGCCGGATTTCGATGAGCTCGAGGTCGGGTTCCCCGAGCAGCGCGCTTTGTTTGATCTGCTGACAGCCTTGAACGGCGGCAAAAAACCTCCGGTTGTTGACAGTGACGACCTGCTGGAAAACCCGCATGACATGACCCGGGCATTCTGCGATGCGGTTGGCATCCCCTTCGTCAAAGAGGCTCTGACCTGGAAAGCTGGTGGCGACCCGTCCGAGCATAGTTGGTGGGACGGTGGGTCTTTTCATGCCAACCTGGCCCAGTCTACCGGTCTGAAACCGCAAAAACGAAAGTACGTTGAAGTGGCTGATGCCCCTGAACGCGTGCGCCGTGTGCACCGTCGGATGAAGCCTCACTATAATCACCTGTACAAGCACCGCATCCGCGTGTCGGAAACTGCCTGAAAAGAAGCAAGATGAAAAAGCGAGTCAAAACAGCGGCGGTTTCACGCCCCGCTAAGGTTATGCCTTACGGTCCAATCCCGGAACTTTATGTGTCCTATGAGTCTGCCCAGAAACTTAAGTTCGAAGCTTCTGATCTGACCAGCCATGACCTGAGCCCGCGTC